>SCPY01000187.1 GCA_004299495.1 bacterium
CTCAGGGCGCCAATGGCCTTCGGCGGAGAACTAAAAGGCTTTATCCCTTTTTGCTCCAAGCACTTAAGCTTGGAAAGCCGTTCTTCTAATATATCATTTGTTTCCATGGATAATCTATTATAAGCGATAAATTTCTTCCTGTCAATGCGGGCTAATCTTTCTTTACCTCCAGCGCGAACTTCTGCCCGAATTCAAAGCACTGCTTTAATTCATCCGCGTCGGGCGCGTATTTAATATTTAGGCTGGGCAGGGCCACTTTTATTCCCGCATCTTTGAGGGTTTCTTCGGTGCTTTTTGCCGCGATATCCTTCATCCACCCGTAAGAGCCAAAAAAGGAGGCAGTCTTATTCAAAGGATGCAGTCCTTTAAGTTCAAATAGGAATTTTTCCACACCCGGCAAGATATTGTTATTCACCACAGATGAGCCTATCAAAAGCCCTCTGGCGTATAAAAGATCTTTGATAATATCGCCCATATCCGATACGGGCAGACGATACAACCGCGCCTCAATCCCCTGCGAAAGAATTCCCTCTAAAATGCTTAGGGCCATTTTTTCCGTGGAGTAATACATCGTGTCATAGGCAATGATTACTTTTTTCGCGCTATCGCCCCTCGCGAAACGCAGGTAAGACTCAATCGCTTCCTGAGGATACGTGCGCCAGCTTAAGCCGTGGCTGGTCAAAATCATCTTTATCGCGATATTCATCTTCTTTATCTCATCTAACTTTTTTAAAATTACCGGGCTAAGCGGCCAGAGGATATTGGCGTAATACTTGGCGTTTTCATTCATAATCAAATCTAAACCCAGTTCATCATCAAAGCGCTCTGTGCTCGCGTAATGCTGGCCGAAGGCATCGTTAGAAAAGAGGATTCCGTCATCTTCAAGGTAATCAAACATACTATCCGGCCAATGGATCATAGGCGCCTCAATGAATCTAAGCGCCTTCTTCCCCAGATTTAACGTATCTCCGGTTTTAACAATCTGAAAATCCCAATAGCTGCAATATTGCTTGAGCAGGGCGTCTTTGGCCCTTTGATTGGCCACTATCTTTGCCTTAGGCATCAATTTCATCATCTCGGGGATGGCGCCTGAATGATCCGGCTCCGCGTGATTACAGATGAAATAATCAATTTCCCCCGGGTCTATAACCCGGCTCACCCGCTGCCTCCATTCATTAAAAAAATGAGCCCCTACCCCGTCAATAAGCGCCACCTTATCGTCAATAAGAAGATAAGAATTGTAGGTCGTTCCGTTATGCGTGGAATAGGTAAAGCCGTGAAAGGCGCGGAGATTCCAATCTATGGCACCCGCCCAATACAGGCCTTCTTTAATCTTGACCGGATTGAACATTTAAATATCCTCCTTAAACCTGTTCGTAATCGGCATTCTTCTATCCCTGCCGAATGCCCGGGGAGTAATCTTTATGCCCGGAGGAGCCTGCCTGCGCTTATACTCAGCCCTGTCTGTCATCCGGACAGTGCGCAAAACCTCTTCCCGGGCGAACCCTTTCTTTACAATCTCACCTATCGGCAAGTCGTCTTCGCAATAACATTTCAATATCGGATCTAACGTTTCATAGGGCGGCAAGGTATCCGAGTCTTTCTGGTTTTCCCTCAACTCCGCGGTGGGCGCTTTTTCAAAGACCCGTTTCGGAATTATCCAGTTTCCCATTTTTCTGTTGTAAAATTCACTCAGCGCGTAGACCAGGGTCTTCGGCACATCCTTAATCACGGCAAAACCTCCGGCCATATCCCCATAAAGGGTGGCATACCCCACTCCCATCTCGCTCTTGTTTCCGGTGGTCAGCACTAACCATCCGAATTTATTGGAAAGCGCCATCAGGATATTGCCGCGGATGCGCGCCTGAAGGTTTTCCTCAGCCACGCTCCAGGGCATATCCGGAAAATGCGGCCGAAGGGCAATAAGATAGCGCTCAAAAATATCCTGTATCGGTATCTCCTTATATCTTATTCCCAAATTATTCGCTAAGGCTACCGCGTCCTCATAGCTTTCAGCGGAGTTAAATCGCGAGGGAAGAATCACCCCGTTCACATTTTCTTTGCCTAACGCCTCGTAGGCAATTGCCGCTACGAGGCTGGAGTCAATTCCTCCGCTTAAGCCCAGGACTACCCTCTGGAATCCATTCTTACGCACATAATCCCGCGTGCCCAGCGCAAGCGCGGAGAATACCTCATCCGGCGGCTCAAGCTCGGGCGCGGACACCGCGGACAGGCAGCTGACGGAATGCTCCTCCTTGCCAATATCAATAGAAATCGCCCTTACCTTTCCGGAGCCTCTTCTTGCCGAGAGCTCATCAAGAGGAATGTCTACCGTATGCAAATCTTCCCTAAAGGCAGGAGCGAGAGAAACCACCCTGCCCTTGTTTGAAATGAGCATGCTCCGGCCGTCAAAGACCAGCTCATCCTGTCCGCCGACCAGGTTGGTATATAAAATGAAAACCTTGTTTTTCTTGGCCTGCTCCTTGATAATTCTCTGGCGAAGGCTGATTTTTCCCAGATGATACGGAGAGGCATTGATGGTCAGAATCAGTCCGGCGCCTGCCTTTGCCTGTTCGGAGATTACCCCGTCGGAAATCCAAATGTCCTCGCAGATATTCACGGATACAAGCGCGCCATAGATCCGATAGAGATGAAAATTTTTTCCGCTTACAAAATAACGCTTCTCGTCAAAGACGCCGTAATTGGGCAGATGTATTTTATGATAGGTATCTACAATCTTGCCGCCGCAGATTACCGCCGCGCTGTTAAATAGCTGGCCTTTAATTCTATCCACAAAACCCACAATGG
>SCPY01000188.1 GCA_004299495.1 bacterium
CTCCGGACATACCTCTATCCTGATTCAAATGCAAGGCAAGCAAACCCACAATCTTCTGAGGGTGAATAAAAACTCCCCCCTCCCCCACCGCGGCCAGGCGATCAGCATCTCCATCCAGGGCAATGCCCAGGTCATATTTACCCTTCCTTACCATCCTCTTTAATTCTTCCAGGTTCTCTTCCACCGGCTCGGGCCGGCTCCCCCCAAAGGAAGGATTCAGGCCGTTACGGATAAAATCTAATTGTATATTCGTCCCTTTAAGCACCCGCGCGATAAATCCATTTCCTGAGCCATACATCACGTCTACCAAAACCTTAAACTTTTTACGCTTTAACTTCTCTTTGTCAATATACGCGCTGATAAAGCTCACATAGTCGCGGGTTAAATCTTCAACCTTTAGCGCGTCCTGATAATTTTCAGGCTCCTTCACCTTAGACTTACCCAGAAGCTTTTCTACCTTCGCGGTTACCTCAAGGCCTGCCGCTCCTCCGCTGGCGAGTTTAATCTTGTATCCGTTATATTCCGGGGGGTTATGCGAGGCGGTGATCATAATCCCTAAATCTAGCTTCCTGTTTCTTACCGCCAAGCTTAAAGCCGGGGTGGGAATTGAGCGGTCAGACAAGATGACCTTTAGTTTATTGGCGCGAAATACCTTTGCCGCGGTTTCGGCAAAACGCCCCGACATAAAACGCGTATCATAGCCCACGGCAACTTTCTTTCCCGCGCCCAGGTAATCAGCTATTGCCTGCGAGACAACAGCCACATTCTTAAAGGTATAATCTTCGGCGATAATTCCCCGCCAACCGTCTGTGCCAAACTTTATCTCTGACATTTTACATCCCTTTCAATGAGCGTATTTTAATTTCCGCACTGCCTTTTTTCTGTCCTTTGCCTTAAAAATATAGGTTCCGGCAGCCAGGACATTCGCCCCGGCCTTAACCGCGAGCCTGGCGGTCTTATCGTCAATTCCTCCGTCAACGGCAATGTCTCCGCTGTAGAGTGAACGAATTTCCGTAATTTTGGGAAGGACGCTTGAGATAAATTTCTGGCCGCCGAATCCGGGATACACCGTCATCACCAGAACCATATCCGCGGCTTCAAGGACTCCTTTTATCCTGGATACCGGAGTGTCCGGATTAAGCGATACGGCAATCTTTATCCCTTTGGCGTGCAGTTTTTCCGCCTGCTGTTTGAATTTCTGGGGTTTTATGGTCTCTATGTGCAAAGTAATGATGTCAGCTCCGGCGCCGATAAACCGGTCCATATACTTCAATGGCTCCTGTATCATCAGATGCACATCCAGGGGAAGGCGCGTATGCGGCCTTAAGGAATTGACTACCGCCGGGCCTATGCTGATATTAGGGACAAAATGCCCGTCCATTATGTCAATGTGAAAAAAATCAATGCCGGCCCTGGATATATCCTTAACCTCATCCGCGAGGTTAGCGAAATCCGCGGCCAATATGGAAGGAGCTACTTTAATATCCATCTTCTACCTGTATAATCCCTCTTTTACAATATAACGGTACACGCTCTCCGGCAAATAGTAGCGCACCGATTCATTGTCTTTAAGGCGCTGGCGCAGGCGATAGCCGGAGATATCCACCGGCTCAATCACAAGCGGCAAAACATTGCCTGATATGTCCTTCAGGGGATAATTCGGCCTTGATGCCACCACAAACTTTGCCAGCTTCATCACCTCTTTAATGTCCTTCCAGCTGTCTAAATAGTTAAGGGCGTCAGAACCTACAATAAAGAAGAACTTATCTACCTTGGGATAAAGCCGGCGCAAATCCCGAAGAGTATCTATGGTGTAGGACCTGCCCTTACGCCTTACTTCAATGTCAAGCGCCTCAAAATAGGGGTTGCCGCTAATGGCAAGCTTAACCATGCGCAATCTTTTCTCCGCGGCAAGCAAGTCTTTTGCCTCTTTGTGCACAGGCTGATAGATTGGAATGAAGAAAACCTTATCCAACTTAAGCTTCTCTCTCGCCTCCTCAGCCAGGATAAGATGCCCCGTATGAATGGGGTTAAATGAACCTCCCAATATGCCTACCTTCATGTCCTTACCTGTCCATTTCCAAATATCATATACTTATAGGTGGTCAGCTCTTCCAGTGCCATAGGGCCGCGGGCGTGGATTTTATCCGTGGATATCCCTATTTCTGCTCCAAGGCCAAACTCATATCCGTCAGTAAAGCGTGTTGAAGCGTTCACATATACGCAGGCTGAATCTACGCCCCGCAGAAACTTCATCGCGTTTTGACGGTCTTTAGTCACGATCGCGTCGGAATGGCGGGAGCCGTAATGATTTATATGGCTTATGGCCTCCATCAGCCCGCTTACAACTTTAACCGATAAAATAAGGCCAAGGTATTCGGTGTGCCAATCAATCTCTTTTGCCGCCTTTATGCCCAGTACAATCTTACGCGTCCTTGGGCAGCCCCGGATTTCCACACCTGCCTGCTTATACCTGTTTATCATCGCTGGCAGGAATTCGCGCGCGATGTCTATATGCACCAGCAGGGTTTCCATCGCGTTACAGACCCCCGGACGCTGGGCCTTGGCATTAAAACAGATATTCTCCGCCATAGCCAAATCCGCGCGGGCATCCACATAGGTATGACAAATGCCTTTATAATGCTTAATCACGGGGATCTTGGAATGCTCATCCACAAAACGAATCAGCCCTTCGCCTCCGCGGGGAATAATTAAATCAATATATTTATTTAAACCCAGCAAATAATCCAGGGCCTTTCTCCCGGTTGTGTCTATAAAACTGAAGGTATCTGGCGGCAGGGATGATTTTTTAGCCGCTTTTTGCAAGATCCGGAAAATCGCCCTATTGGTGTTGATTGCCTCAGATCCGCCTTTTAAGATAACCGCGTTTCCTGACTTAAGGCATAGGCCGATACAATCGCTGGTTACATTTGGCCTGGCCTCATAAATAATCCCTATTACACCGATAGGGACCCTGGACTTTTGTATCCGCAGGCCGTTTGGCCTTAATCCGCTTTTAATAACCTCGCCCACCGGGTCCTTGAGTAAAGCCACATGGCGCAGTGAATCCGCCATCAGGCGAACGCGCGCCTCATTTAAAATAAGCCGGTCAGTGAGGGCCCCGGATAAATGCCTGGCATAAGCCATGTCCTTTTTATTTTCCCGGATTATCTCCTGACAATTGCTTTCAAGCGCCCGCGCCATTCTCCTTAAGGCGCCGTCTTTTACGCGAGACGGCACTGCCGCCAGCGCGTAAGAGGCATCTTTGGCCCTTTTGGCCAGCTCATTAATATTTTTCATCTCCATCATTAACTAGAATAACACCAGGTTGTCCCGGTGTATTACTTCTTTCTTGAGGCGTATACCGCTCTTCTCCTCCAGCTCTTTTGCCGAGAAGTTAACCTTCCCCCTGGCAATCTCCCGCATATGAGTATCTACAATACTGACCGCCTCGTTCTTTGAGAAGGTTCCCTTAACCGCGGCTATGCCCACAGACAACAAGCTTTTACCGCCTTTAACCAGGGCGTTTTTCGCGCCCTCATCTATAACTATCGCTCCTTTTGGCCTTGCCCCGTAGGCAATCCAGCGCTTTCTGGCCTCCAGGTTTTTACCCTGCGGCAGAAATAATGTC
>SCPY01000189.1 GCA_004299495.1 bacterium
CCCTGGCTTCAATAGTGATGGGGTTAATTGTGGGGTCAGTGGCATTTTTGCGGGCGCTGATGCTGCAGCAGGATATTTTTCTTTCCCTGGTTGTCGGTTCAACAATGACCTTTGTGGTGCTTCTGGCAATTCTTACCGGAATTTGCCTGCCCCTTGTCTCTAAACGTTTAGGTATGGACCCGGCGGTACTGGCCGGGCCGATTACCACCAGTGTCGTGGATGTCGTAGGACTGCTTATTTATTTTAACATTGCCAGGATGTTTTTGCCTGCCCTCGCCCGCTAAATGCATATCATTTTATCCATTCCCGCCGTTATCGTTCTGGCGGCCTTGGCCGTTTTATCTTTCTTTTTTTCCGCCTCCGAAACTTCGCTTATTGCCTTAAGCAAAATCAGGGCACGCCATTTGGCCGGTGAAGGCAAAAAAGGGGCGCAGGCAATAGTGCGCCTTACCACTCAGCTTGACAAAATGGTAACCGCGATTTTAATCGGAAATAACTTTGTCAATATCGCCATATCCAGCTTAGCTACTGTTATGTTTGTAGCCGCTTTCGGGCCTAACTGGGGGGTTGTCATCTCTACCTTATGCGTTACCTTATGTATCCTTGTTTTCTGCGAAATTACCCCCAAGACCCTGGCAATTAGGTATTCAGAGAAAGTGGCTCTTATGACCGCGCCTCTTCTGGAAATTTTCATTAAGTCAATCAACTCCCTGGTGAATTACTTTAGCGCGACGAGCAATTTTATCCTGAAGGTGTTCGGCCTGCACCCTGAAAAGCGTTCCCCGCTTATCAGCGAGGAAGAGCTGCGGCTGATGATTGAGGTGGGAAAAGAAGAGGGGGTGTTGTCGGATGAAGAAAGAAAGATGCTTCACCGGATATTCGAGTTCGGGGACACCCGGGTAAAAGATGTGATGGTGGCCAAAGACAGGATTGTGGCCATTGATAAGGCCGCGGACGCGGACACGCTCCTGGATATCCTGGTTGAGCAGGGCCACGCCCGCATTCCGGTGTATGACGGTTCCATAGACAATATCATCGGGATTATCTACGCGCGCGACCTGTTGTATATCTGGCGCAATAAAGGGCTGGTAGTCCTTGCGGACTTGATTCATCCGGTGTACTGCGTTCCGGAGCATAAGCAGGTAAGCGACCTTTTGCGCGAATTTCAGCTTAAGCATATCCAGATTGCCGCGGTAGTGGATGAACGAAAGCAAACCGTGGGCCTGGTTACCCTGGAAGACCTATTAGAGGAAATTGTGGGAGAGATAGAAGAAAAGGTTGACAGATAAAAGAGATTGTGTTAAGATTCAGTCTTGTTAGTTTGCGCCGCGAGAAATAGGATCAACTTCTTATAGAGGAGGGGGAAATAATGGCAGAAAAAGGATATTGTGTGAAGTGTAAGGCCAAGAAGGAAATGAGTGACGCCAAAGAAGTAACTATGAAGAACGGCCGCAAGGCAATGAAAGGAAAATGCCCGGATTGCTCAACCGGTATGTATAAGATTCTGGGAAAGAAATAAAAAGGGAGAAAAAATAGATTCACTTAAAAAAGCGCGATTAGTCCTGCGGCTGGCGTTATACAGGAAGGCGGAAGATGCCAAAATTTTAGATATGCGCCAGGCGGCTAACTTTTGCGATTTTTTTATACTCCTGTCCGCTTCTTCAGGCCGCCGCGCCCAGGCAATAGTTGAGCATATCCAGGATGGTTTGCGCGAAAAGCGCATACCCATAAGGGCGCAGGAAGGCCTGCACGGGTCGTCCTGGATAGTGGTGGACCTTTTTGACGTGGTGGTCCATATATTCACGGAAGGCGCGAGAGAATACTATAATTTAGACCGGCTCTGGGCCGACGCTCCGGTCGTAAACATACCTGCCCAAAAGAATGCCCATAAGCGCGCATACCGTAGAAGTCCTCCTCAATCAGCTGATCGTAAGGTTTCTTCGCGATAAATTAAAACTCCAGGATGAAGCAATCTCCCAAATCAAATCCCCGCTTCTGGAATTTCCTAAAGAAGCCTCTTTCGGGGATATTTCCACCACGCTTGCCTTAAAATTATCCGCGCTCTTAAGGCGCTCACCCAGAGACATCTCTGATGGGTTGTGTACTTACCTTAAGGAAGAAATATCCGCATCAGGCCTAAAAGATACCATTGAAAAAATAGATATCGCCGGAGGCGGGTTTGTCAACTTCTATTTCTCTAAAGAATATCTTTGCTCCCTTTTAAAAGAGATTGTTAACGGCAAGAATTACTTTGCCCCTTTAGATAAGCCGGAGAAGAAGGTGCTGGTAGAGTTTGTCAGCGCCAATCCCACCGGCCCTCTGTCGGTGGCCCACGGCAGACAGGCGGCGGTGGGGGATTCTCTTTCTAACATCCTTAAGGCTCTTGGGTTTGATGTATCCAGGGAATATTACCTTAACGACGAAGGAAACCAGATTAATATCCTGGGTAATTCCATCGCTCTGCGCTTACGGGAACTAAGCGGAGAAAATATCCCCTTTCCCGAAGACCATTATCAGGGCGGCTACATCATTGATTTGGCGAGAGAGCTGATAGATAAGCCGCAAACCAGAAGCAAGAATCCCGAAGAGCTCAAGGAATACTGCCGGGAATACGGGGTAAAAAGGATCTTAGAGATTATTAAAAAAGAGCTGGAGGATTTCGGGGTAAAGTTTGATTCCTGGTACAGCCAGAAGTCGCTTGGGGCCTCCGGAAAAATAGAGAAAAGCATTGCCTTTTTAAAAGAAAAAGGCCTGATTTACGAGCGGGAAGGGGCGGTGTGGTTTGCCTCTACCAGATTTGG
>SCPY01000190.1 GCA_004299495.1 bacterium
CCTTAAAGGCCCCCATGGGCAGAAGGTTAACATTATAGATGAAAAATACAGGCAGGATAAGCGCCAGGAGAATCAGCAGCCACTCTTCGTTTTTAAGAAAGCGCATAGCAGTTAATTTAACATAGCCGGGATATTTTTACAAGCACATTCATAAATTTTTCTTGACAATAGCTATCCTATCTGCAATGATAAGGACTGGTTAAGTTACGCAAAGGGGGCGTATTATGAATAAAAAATCCTTTACTTTAATTGAGATTCTGGTAACGCTGATTGTCCTTTCTATTTTGGCTTCGGTTTCTGTGGCCTTTTATCAGAAAACCGTAGATGCCAATAATGAGAGAATCTGCGCGGAAAACCTTAAAGTCCTGCAGGCGGCAATTGACATCTATACGGTGGAAAACGACGCCCTTCCGGCCGCGCTATCCCAGCTTACTCCCCGACTGATTTACCTGGCATATTCCCGGGTGATTGGAGAGAGAAAAGAAAATCCCCTAAGCATTGCCTTTAGAAAAATGCTTAGCACAGAGCCGGCCATAGCAAGCCAAGGCCAGCCTACTGCAAATCTTGCCGAAGAGGGGGAAAAATTTAAACGCAAATATCTCTCCGGAAACATAAAGGTCTTTCGCGACCCGGCAGACAAGAACTACCAAGGAGATCCCGGACCAGGTTGCACAGGCACCTGCGGTTCCTATACCTTTAACTTTGCCGCCAACCAGACTACTGACTCTACAGGCAAAAAATTAAATAAAAACAGTAACTTCGCCCTTGTTTACGATTTGGAAAACAGACATAAAGGTAAATTTGACGGGTTAAATCATTATAAGATCGGCATTACCCCCGGCGGGCGCGTTGGAAAGGCGGAAAGCGGATATATCCTTCCCAACTGAAGGCCATCATACTAGAATATAATATTATTATGAGAAAAATATGCTTTTATTGCGGTAAAAAACCATTGGCGGGTAAAGTTATGACCCGTAAAGGCCAATACAAGGCAAAAGGCGGCACCGGTAGCAAGATTTCCCGGAGAAATAACCGCCTCATCCTGCCCAATCTTCAGCACCTGCGCGCTGTTGTCAACGGACGTTCCATGCGCGTCTATGCCTGCACCAGATGCATCAAGGCCGGCAAAGTCACCAAGGCCTAAATCTCTCTTACTTACTTAAACGGATATCTTCAAGCTCCAATTGGAGCTGATGGTTTCCCTGGTAGGTATCTAAGGATAAACGGTAGGCGAGGTCTATTGTCCGGGCAGAATTAACCAAATCCAAATACCGTCCCATACCAAAACCCACCGCCGGATAAGTAGCCTTTCCGTCACTAACCCAAAACTTCAAGGTATCCCTTCCGGCTACTGTGGCTGCGGACTTCACCTGCAGGTTACAAGTTGCAAATATCGGCCGGGGGTTTCCCTGGCCAAAGGGCTCAAATAATCTCAATTCCTCCAATAAATCCAGGCTCAAGCCGGATAATTCCGGCTCCAGCTCAATATCCAGCGCAGGCGCTAAATCCTGAAGGCTAAGAGTTCTTAATGCCACCTCGTTAATTGCCCTGCGAAAATCATTCACAGCGCCACGCGAAAGGCTTAAGCCGCAGGCGCGCTTATGGCCGCCGAATCCCAGCAGATGCTCCTTACATTCTCGCAAGCCCTCAAAAAGATGAAAATTCTCAATGGAACGGCCCGAACCTTTGCCTATGCCGTCATTAAAAGAAATCACGATTGCCGGACGGTGGTATCTGTCGGAAATCTTTGCCGCTACGATACCCAGGACCCCCTGGTGCCACCCCTCCTGATGCAGGACAATCACCCTCTCCCGGCTAAAGTCCATCTCGGTTTCAATCTTACATAGCGCCTCATCAATAATCTCGGCCTCAATGCGGCCGCGCTCCTTATTCTTAGAATGCAGCTGCCCTGCCAAAGCCAAGGCCTGCTCTTCCTCGTCAACAAGCAAAAGCGAGAGCGCGTCTTCAGCGGAGCCGATCCTGCCGCAGGCATTAAGCCGCGGGCCAAGGATATAGCTTATCTGGCGGGTATCTATGGCCTTCTGCTTTATTCCGGAGATTTCCGCCAGGGACTTCAGCCCTAAGCGCGAGCGGGCATTGAGTTTTTTTAAACCCTCCTTTACCAGGATACGGTTTTCTCCCAGTAATGGCGCTACATCCGCGACCGTGCCCAGGCAGACCAAATCCAACTCCTCTTCTAAAAGCTCATCCAGAAGATAGCTGGCAAATTTATAGCTCAAGCCCACCCCGGCCAAATCAGGATAAGGATACTTGGAGTCGGCACGCTTAGGATTAATCACACTATGGGCAGGAGGCAATGGCTCAGGCACCATATGATGATCAATCACTATAGTGTCAATGTTTGATTTTCTCAGTTCCTCTATCTCTTTGAAATTGGCTATGCCGCAGTCCAGGGTAACCACAAGATGAAATCCTCCGCAGCGCGCGTATTTCACCGCCTTAGCGCTTAGGCCGTAACCCTCCGCAATCCGATGGGGCAGGTAATGCTCGCAATCCACCCCTAAACGGATAAAGGCGCGCTTAAGCAGAGCCAGGGAAGTTAAGCCGTCGGCGTCGTAGTCGGAAAAGAGCAAAACCTTTTCTTTCGCGGAAAGCGCTTTTCGTACGCGGCGGGCGGCCTTGTCAATATCAGGCAGAAGCTCGGGCTTATGCAGAGCGCTTATGCCCGAACCGAGGAACTCCCTGGCGCAGTCGGCGGAAGTGATACCGCGGTTGATGAGCAGCTGCGCCGATAAGTGAGAAATGGATAAGTCGCGCGCCAGCTTTCTTTGTAAGAGGCTATCCGGATTTTTTATTTTCCAGGCCTTTTGGGTCACATCTTCTCCGGAGCGCTTACCCCGGCCAGGCGCAGGCCAAACGCGATAGTATTTTTACAACCCAGAATCAAACTCAGGCGGGCGGCCTTAAGGTTATGATCATCAACCAGGACCTTATGCGTATCGTAAAAACGGTGAAAGCTTTCTGCCAATTCCTGCAGATAAGCAGTTAAGCCGTAAGGGTCGAGTTGAATTGCGGCAATCCTTAAAACAGACTCAAACCTGGAAAGCGCCTTCAGCAGCCGAAGCTCTTCTTTTTCTT
>SCPY01000191.1 GCA_004299495.1 bacterium
CTCGTGAGAAATTATTAAAGAGCCGTCGGTATCGGACATAAAAGATACGGTGGACGGCAGCTCGCCAGATACCGGGATAATCACTTGATCAAAAATATCCTTTAGAACAGCGGGTAAAGAAAGGATTGGGCTTGATCCAGAATTCTCCTCTTTGCCCAAAGGTGCCGATTTATCTTGCTCCTCAAGCGGAGAGGAGGACGATCCTGCTTTCCGCTCATTCGGCGATGGAGCGGCGGCTAGACCCTCTTCTAATGCGGCCGTACCACCAGCCGGCTTTAGCTTTAAGAATACTATATTTTCTGGAGTTGCGGGTGTAGGGTCTTTTATTCTTTCTTTCGAAACATCCCTTATTGAAGAAGAGGCTATGGCTGAAGAAGCGGATTTAAAATCAAACCCTCCGGAATAATACCTTCTCCTTATGGTCTTGCCTGTGGCGGAGTCGGTGTCTTGCCTTATGTAGTTGTAGAGCCCGTCCTTATAGGCCTTAAGGTATAGGTTATAAATCTTTTCCTTGGAGGCGGGATCGTCAGTGTCTATGCCTTTGGTCTTCTTCTGGTTGATGTAGACCTGATTTAGGATGGATTCCTTCAGCTTCCGCTTAAACCAGAGTGCGAGTATCAAGCAGTTATAGATCTGGCGCAGCTCCTGAAAGTTCTTTCCTTCGTTTACCTCTTTCTCTATCTCGGGAAGCACTGTTTCCTTCATCAGCTTGGAGGAAAAGTTGTTGATTGCCTTGAGGTCGCCTTCTTTGAGCTTGTATTTCTGGGCATCGGGGTTGCTGAGGTTATCCTTTAGGAGAAGATAATCCTCCTCAAGCATCACCTTAAGATGAGTATTGCCAAGTATAGCCCTATCGCTATCCTCAAAGACCTCGGCGCTGTCAGGGACGATCCAGATCTTGTTGTAGGTGCTGATGGGGATCTTGCTGGTGCCAAAAAGCTCTGCTGCCTTTTGATAGACCTTCTGCCAGAAGTTTTGGCCTTGGTCTGACTCAGGATAGGTGAGGCTTCCGATAAGCTGTTTTAGGATGTAGTCCTGTCCCAGAAGCTCAACCCCCATCTGGGTCAGCCCGAGCTCAGAGGGTATAATTCTATCCGGCTCCTGGGGCGAGAGATTGACCCAGAGGTCTTCCTCCGGGATGGTAAGGGATGCCAGAAAGTGCCTGATGAGCTTTGAGCTTTCGGTCTTTAGCTGTGAGTTGTCTAACTTACGGTCCCCTTCATCAATAATGAAGTCAAACCTTAAAGGGTCATCGGGATAAAACCTTAGGCCCCGTACCGAGGGAGGAATGAATTTAGGGGTCAGATTAATGAACTGAGTGGGAGCGGGAAGCGTCTGGGCATAGCCCGGGAAAGGGAAAATGCTCTCCAAAATGAAACAGGAAAGGATAAGAAAAGCGGTGAGCCTGTATATTGCGCCGGATTTCTTCATAGGGTATATTTTTAAAGCGTTAAATAAAATATACTATGAAAAAACCGGATTTCAAGGGTAAAAGTGGGGTTTTGAGAAAGCGCTTTCTTGACTTACCCTTGTTTTGCTAAACTGCGGCTGAGGTAGCCGTTGGTCAGGCCGTCAATTAAGGCAGTGAGCTCTTCCAATCTCAGCTCTTTTTCAACGCGGGAATTTTCATTCAGGTTTTGCGCGCGCGACAATTCCAATTGCAGGCGCCTGCGCTCAAAATAAAGGCGGGTAACTTCGTTCAGGATGTCATCGCGCAGCTGCACCATCAGGCGCGAGCGCACATCTATAGAGGTCTGTTCGGTGCTAAAAACCACGTCCGCGAGATCCCACTTTAAGCTCAACCCCCAATCCTGCGGCCCAACCTGCACCCTGTCATAGGTCGCTCCCAAAGCGGTGGTGACTGTCTTATCATAATCCAGGCTAAGTTCAGGCATAAAGGCCTTTAGCCGGGCTTGTTTTCTCCACTGGGCAATCTTCTCCGGGTAAACCTCGGCATATTTGATTGCCTCCTTTTGTATCTGCGCGATGGCCGGCTCACCGGCAAACAAACCGTTATTGATTTCCCGCCGGTTTCCGGCTGCCGCCTGCGCCTCTTCCGGGGATATCCTGAATACCCCTCTATCCGCGGCAAGAAGAATACCCTCTCCCCGCTCCAGGGCTAATTGCCTGCACGCCTTAAAATCCGCTCCTTGATAGAACTGACGGCAGGAGTCTCCTTGACAGGCAAAGACACCGTTTTCAGTGGCAAGATACAAACCGTAAGCCTTATCATCGGCTACTATAAAATTTATCTTCTCCTCGATTAAGCCGCTGGAAATCTGCCTGCGCCAGTTTTTCCCGCCGTCAAGGCTCACCAGCAATCCCTCGGAGCTGCCCAGATATACCCTGCTGCTATCTTGAGTATCAAATGCCAGGCATCTCAAGAAATAATTTTCAGGGGTGATTTCTTCCTCTTCTGAATCCACATCAACAGAGGCATCTTCTGATTCAAGGTTAAAACCGCTTAAAACCTTTTCATATTGCGCCATCCTGTTTTCGCTCCTGAATAAACCCTTGCTTGTTGCCGCCAAGAGCGTATCTGAATTATCCGGATGCGCGACAATAGAAAGCACGCTTGCATCAAGCATTTTTCCGCTTACCTTCTGCCAGGCGATTTGGCTTACCGGGCTAAAGAAAATACCGCTTCCCGTGCCGATAAATATAGCCTTGGGGGATGAATAAGAAAGCGCGATTGCCCGCACATTACGCTCCAACGCATCCTTGCCCAGGAAAATCTTCTGCCAATTCTCTCCCGCGTCCCGGCTCTCAAAAAGCCCGTCTTCGGTTGCCGCGTACACTATGCCTGCGCCTTGAGCGTCAAGGCATATATAATTTATTTTTGTGATTAAGCCGGGGGCTAATAATTTCCAGCTTTCGCCCGCTCCGGCGGCCCTATATAATCCATCCTTAAATCCGGCGTAGATTACGCCGGAGTTATTTTTATCCACCGCGATTGCCCTGGCGTCAAGAATATTCGCGTCTATCGCTACGCGCTTCCAGGAAGCCTGTCCCTCTGGCAAGGATGTGTCGGCATGGGCGGCCGCTAAGCCGAAAAACAACACTAAGCCCCATAATAAACCTTTACTTGATAAATTCATAAGCATAAAGGGGCCAGATGCACTTATTTCTTAACCTGCATTCCGGCCCCTATTCTTATCTGGAGCGTTTACCTTATTCCTTGGCGATTGCGATAGTAATTGCCCCTGCCAGAATCAGGAATAAACCAAGCCCTCCCCTTACTAATGCCAACAGGTCATTGCGCCATGCCCACACTAATCCTATGCCTGCCGCCACTAAGGCGATGCCCAGTACATATTTCAGCAAAGTTTTGACGCCTTTACCGGCATCAGCTTTTTCCGGCTCTTTTGTTTCCTTTACCTCTTCTGCCATTTCCCACCTCCTTTGTGTTGTCTCATTAATAAATTACGCTGATGGCCTGCTCTTCCACCTGCGGTGAATCCAACCCCATTCCTGAGGGTACTTTCTAATATATGTTTCAATTATAGAAGTAATCCTCTGGATATTATACTGCAAGGTTTCTTCCTGCGTATCTTTTTTCTCTATAGTGAGTTCCGGCTCAATAATTATCCTATGCCTGCGGTTTGAGCTGCGAACTATAAATATGGGAACTATCGCCGCCTGCGTCCTTAAGCCAAGCACTATCGGCCCGGTAGCGGTTGCCGCCTGCCTCCCGAAAAAATTCACAAAAACCCCAGCGGTACCGAAGTTCTGGTCAAGCTGGATAAAGAGCACGCCGTTGCCGCGCAGGGCCTTAATCGAGCTCTCCACGCAGGCCTGCCGCGGAGTGCTGTGTATAGAGTTTAACCCGCTCTTTTTCCTGAGCTGCTCTAAGAAGTCTTCCACCTTTTGATCGCGCATGCGCCTCAGGATTACGCCTACTTTATAACCATCCTGCCTTAGCCTGATAAGCTCAAGAGGGAAATTACCGAAATGAGCGCTTACCGCTATTACGCCATTTCCCTTAGAAAGCGCTCTGTCAAGATATTGCTTTCCCTGAATTTCAACTAAGGGCTCTACAATCTCGGGCCTTTCTAACACATAGAAAACCTCTAACCCGCTTTTTGCCATATTCTTAAAGCATTCTTTGGCAATCTCTACCCTCCTGGCGGGTTCCAACTCCTTGCCAAACGCGACCTCTAGGCTTTCTAAGGCAATTTTTCTCTGTCTGACGGCAATAGAATAACCCAAAAAGCCCACTACCTCGGCAAAACCATAGAGCAGGGCCGCGGGAAGAAATTTTATTATCAAAGAGCAAAGAAATAATGAATACCTTGCTATTAATCGGCTTAAGCGCTTTCCAGCTTCCTTAGTGAGCATTTTTAAGCTTCCTCAAATTATAACAAAATTATCTTCCAGCGCAAGAAAAATTTTACCGTTTATACCCAAGCTTACGCAGTAAATCTTTTCTCCATCGTATATCCGCTT
>SCPY01000192.1 GCA_004299495.1 bacterium
TAATTAAATCCCCCAGGCTCTTCGCCGCGAGATTTCTTTTCTTTAGTTTACCGGAAAGGGCATGGGCTTTTGTAGAATCAATATCATAGAGCGAGCATATGCGCGCCACGTTAGAAAATTCTGCCGCGATTGCCTGGGCTATCTTTGCGCCGATTGCTCCGCAGCCAACAATTCCGATTCTTTTAATCCGCATTTAACAAACCACCATATTGTCTATCAAGCGAGTCTTCCCTATTCGGGCCGCCAGCGCTATCAGCGTTTTACCCCGAATGACATTTACCGGAACAAGCGTTCGCGCGTCCGCAACAAGCGCGTAATCTATTTTCGCGCTCTTTTTCTTAAGTATCATCTTGCGCATTTCCCTGATTATTTTACGGCTATTTCTTTCGCCCTGAAAAATCATCTCTTTTGCCTTTTGCAGGGCTTGATGCAAAACCGCGGCATCAAGCCTTTCCTGAGCGCTTAAATAGGCATTCCGAGAACTCATCGCCAGGCCGTCGCTTTCCCGGATAGTCGGCATAACCTTGATTTTTAGCGGCATATTCAAATCTTCAGCCATCTTCTTTATTACCAATGCCTGCTGATAATCCTTTTGCCCGAAATAGGCAATATCCGGCCCGATAATATTAAATAGCTTGCTTACCACCGTTGTGACACCTTTAAAATGTCCCGGCCTGAGCCTTGCGCAAAGGCAATCGGTAATTTTCTCCACAAACACGTAAGTCAGATAATTTTCCGGATACATCTCTCCCGCATCCGGAAAAAATACGCAATCGCAACCCGCGGAGCGCGCCAGGATGCTGTCTCTTTCTAAATCGCGGGGATATTTTTTGTAATCTTCTTTTGGCCCAAACTGTATAGGATTGACAAATATGCTTACCACGCACCTGTCATTATCCTTTTTTGCCTGCCGGATAAGGGAAAGATGGCCCTGGTGCAGGGCGCCCATCGTGGGGACAAAGCCGATGGTTCTGCCTTTTATTTTTTGCGCGCGGATGAACTCGCGCATTGAGGATATTTTAGAAATAACCTTCATTTTCGCGGATAGGGATTTAATCAACGGCCCGGCTATATCCTTTAACGGCCTAAGCACAAAATCCCTTTCGGTAACTCGGGGATGGGGAACTTTTAAATAAGGCAAGCTAATTCTTTTATTGCCATAGAATAAGATATCCAGGTCAATGGGGCGGGAACGCAGTCCCTTGAACTTCTTTCTGCCTAATTCTGACTCTATGGCCTTTAATTCCTTAAGCAGTTTCAAAGCCGACAAAGGCGTGCTTATCTTGGCGGCCGCGTTGATAAATCCCGGGCTCGCGGCAATAAATCCCTGAGGCTCGGTCTCATAAAGCTGCGAAACCTTTATCACCTTTGTCTTTTCTAATGCCCCGACGCGCTCAAGCGCCAGGCGGATAAACTTCCGGCGGTTTCCCAGGTTAGACCCCAGGCCAAGGTAACAAACTGCCATGCTAGAGATACTTCTTTATCCTCTCTACCGCTTCCAATATGCGCTCTTTAGGAACTGTTAAGGCAAATCGGATATACCCCTCACCGCATTTGCCAAAGCCTACTCCCGG
>SCPY01000193.1 GCA_004299495.1 bacterium
GCATACTCCTCTTCTCTGGGGGCATCCCTTAAGCGCGGGAGATTTTGACTTATTCCTGCGATGAATCCTTCCTGATCTGATAAGTTGCGCGATTGTAGGCATTTATCCTCTGTTATTTATTGGCTGTTTCTCTTTCTTCCTGGTTCTCAACCGCTTCCTGCTTCTTGTCCTCTTGCTTAAGGAAGGCGGATTTCCCAACCAAATCAACTCCGGAAAGTGCGCTTAACCCCGTTCCCGCGGGTATAAGGTGGCCGACAATCACATTCTCTTTAAGTCCTAAAAGATCGTCTTTCTTTCCTGAAGCGGCGGCATCGGTAAGCACCCGCGTCGTTTCCTGGAAACTCGCCGCCGCGATAAAACTCTCGGTGGTTAACGATGCCTTGGTAATTCCCAAGAGCACCGCGGCGGCAGAGGCGGGCTTTCCGCCTTTCTTTGCCACGCGGGCATTTTCTTTCTGAAACTTAATCTTGTCCACATACTGCCCGGAAAGAAACTCCGTATCCCCGGCATCGTCAATGCGCACCTTCCTAAGCATCTGCCTGATGATTACCTCAATATGCTTATCATTAATATGCACTCCCTGAAGGCGGTAGACCTCCTGCACCTCATTCACCAGGTATTCCTGCAAAACCTTATCTCCGCAGACACGCAGGATATCCTGCAAAACTACCGGCCCGTCGGTAAGCTGCTGGCCCGCGCTCACTTTATCGCCCTTATACACATTCGGATGTTTGCCGTGAGGAATCGCGTATTCACGCTTCATTCCGGTAGAACTTCTTACCACAATTACCCTTTGCGCCTTCTTGGTCTCGCTGAATTCCACGAACCCGTCAATCTCCGCTATGACCGCCGGGTCTTTTGGCCTGCGGGCCTCAAACAACTCTGCCACCCGCGGAAGCCCTCCGGTGATATCGCGCGTTTTCCCGGAAACCCGGGGAATCTTCGCCAGAAGCTCTCCGGCGGAGGCGGACTGCCCGTCCTTAACCACGATATGCGCCCCGATAGGCAAAGGATAAATTCCCATGACCTCGTCTTTGACGTCAAGAATAATAATCTGCGGATGATACTCCGTTTTATGCTCAACCACGACGCGCTCAGTCACCCCGGTAACCGGGTTAACCTCTTCACGCATAGTTACATTTTCCTTCAAATCTTCAAATCTTACCTTTCCCTTCACCTCGGTAAGTATGGGAGTAGTATAAGGATCCCAGCGCACGAACACCGTCCCCTTAACAATCTCGCCTGCGTCAGCGATATTGATAAAAGAGCCCTGGGGAATGGGATAGCGCTCCAGCTCCCTGCCCTGTTCATTGTTAACGCTTATCGCGCCATTTCGGTTTAACACGATAAACTCATTGTCCTTTTCTACCACGCGCAGGGAATGGTATTTTATGAGGCCCTTATTCTTTGCCTTAATGGACGACTGTTCAACGACGCGGGAGGCGGTTCCTCCGATATGAAAGGTCCTCATCGTCAGCTGGGTTCCCGGCTCTCCGATACTCTGGGCGGCAATGATTCCCACCGCCTGGCCGGACCCGGCAAGCTTTCCCGACGCGAGGCTGCGGCCATAACACTTTGAACATACCCCCCGCTCCGACTCACAGGTAAGGACGCTGCGAATACGAATCTTTTCAATGCCGAGGCGCTCAATCATCTCCGCCTTTTCCTCGCTGATTTCCGATCCGGCCTCCGCCACTATTTCGTCGGTAATAATGTCCACCACATTATCCAGTGCCACCCTCCCGGCAATGCGGTCTTTAAGGGAAACCACCACATCGTCTCCCTCAATAATTGAGGAAAGGGTTATGCCGTTTAGGGTGCCGCAATCCAGCTCAGTTATAATCACTTCCTGGGCGACATCTACCAGGCGGCGGGTCAAATAACCGGCATCCGCCGTCTTAAGCGCGGTGTCGGCAAGTCCCTTCCTGGCTCCGTGAGTTGAAATAAAATACTCAAGGACCGTCAAGCCCTCGCGGAAATTGGCGGTAATGGGATTTTCTATAATTTCTCCGGATGGTTTAGCCATAAGCCCGCGCATACCGGCGAGCTGGCGCACCTGCAGGCGCGAGCCGCGCGCCCCTGAATCCGCCATCATAAATATAGGATTAAAGGGATCCATCTCCTTAAAGAGCAAATCCGAAATCCTGTCGGTAGTATGCGTCCAGATGTCAATAACCTTATTGTACCTTTCCCCATTAGTAATGATGCCTTTACGGTATTGGCCTTCCACCCTGGAAACCTCCTGGAGCGCCTCTTTGATTATGTCCTGCTTGGTCTTCGGGATTTTCAGGTCATCAACCGCGATAGACATCCCGCCTATAGTGGCGTATTCAAAACCTAATTCCTTCAATCTGTCCAAGAGGCTGATAGTTTCCTTATGGCCGAATCTCTTATAAGCGTCGCTGACTATCTGGCTGATATTGGATTTATTCAGCTCTAAATTCACAAAGCCGAACCCTCGCGGCAAAACCTGATTAAAAATAACCCTTCCCACCGTGGCCTCGATAATCTGAGCCTTCTCCGATAACTTCGCCTGAGCTAAATCGTAAAAAGAATCTATCCTGATCTTAATTCTGGCGTTCAACTCAACTATATCATCGCTATAGGCGGACATTACCTCATCAATTGAGCCGAAAGTTTTTCCCTCTCCCTTTGCCCCGGGTTTTTCCTTGCTCAAGAAAGAACACCCCAGAACGATGTCCTGCGTAGGAGTTACAATCGGACGGCCGTCAGCCGGAGAAAAAACGTTATTTACGGAAAGCATCAGGTCGCAGCTTTCTTTCTGCGCCTCCATAGACAGGGGGACATGCACCGCCATCTGGTCGCCGTCAAAATCAGCGTTAAAGGCGGTGCAGACAAGCGGATGAATCTTGATAGCCTTACCCTCAATTAACTTCGGCTGGAAGGCCTGAATACTTAAACGGTGCAGCGTGGGGGCGCGGTTGAGTATGACCGGGTGGTCGCGGATAACCTCATCTAAGATATCCCAGACCTCTATTTTCGCGCGCTCTACCATGCGTTTGGCGCCTTTTATGCTGTGGACAAATCCTTTCTCGCGCAATTTTTTGATAATAAAGGGCTCAAAAAGCTCTAAAGCCATCTGCTTAGGCAGTCCGCACTCATGCATCTTTAATTCCGGCCCGACAACAATCACCGAACGACCGGAATAATCCACGCGCTTGCCTAAAAGATTCTGGCGAAACCTTCCCTGCTTGCCTTTAAGCATATCCGAGAGGGATTTTAAAGGGCGGTTATTCGCCCCAAGCACCGGCCGGCCGTGCCTGCCGTTGTCCAAAAGCGCGTCCACCGCCTCCTGAAGCATTCTCTTCTCGTTGCGAATAATTATTTCAGGCGCGTTTAATTCTATCAGTTTTTTGAGCCGGTTATTGCGGTTAATCACCCGTCGATAAAGGTCATTTAAATCCGAGGTGGCAAACCTGCCGCCCTCAAGAGGCACAAGAGGCCGCAGGTCCGGAGGGATAACCGGTAAAACCTCCAGAATCATCCATTCCGGGCGATTGCCTGAGTTTTTGATGTCCTCTACAAGCTTAAGAATTTTTAAATTCCTGCGGGTTGCCGGAGAGTCCTTATGAGACTTATCTATGGCCTTACGCATTTTGACGCAGAGGTCATTTATGTCTAATTCCTTAAGCAGGTCAGAAACCGCCTCCGCTCCGATTTTGGCCTTAAAGCCGGAGCCGTATTTCTCTATGGCCGCGTGGTATTTCTCTTCGCTTAAGAGCTCTCTTTTCTTTAGAGGGGTATTTTGCGGGTCAAGCACCACGTATTCCTCATAGTAAATTATCTTTTCCAATTCCCTTAAGCCTAATCCGGTCAGCGCGGAAAGGCGGCTGGGGACTGCCTTAAAAAACCAGATATGGGTTACCGGGCTGGCCAATTCTATGTGGCCCATCCTCTCCCGCCTGACCGAAGATCGGTCTATAGTCACTCCGCAGCGGTCGCAGGAAACTCCCCGGAACTTTATTCCTTTATATTTGCCGCAGTTGCATTCCCAGTCCTTTATCGGGCCGAAAATCTTCTCGCAGAAAAGCCCTCCCTTTTCAGGCTTAAAGGTACGGTAATTGATAGTCTCCGCCTTCCTAATCTCGCCCTTGGACCAGGAACGTATTACCTGGGGGGAGGCGATCTTTATGGTAATGGCATCAAACTCAGCAGGCTTTTCTATCATTTAAGTATGTTCTCTCTCTACTTTTTCGTTATTTGAGTTCTCATATCCAGCGCCAAACCCTGGAGTTCCTTGATTAAGACATTAAACGACTCCGGCGTGCTGGAATCCAATTTTTGCTCGCCCTTAACAATATTCTCATACATTCTGGTGCGCCCCTTCACATCATCTGATTTTACGGTAAGCATTTCCTGCAGGGTGAACGCGGCGCCGTAGGCCTCAAGCGCCCAGACTTCCATCTCTCCGAATCTCTGCCCTCCGAACTGGGCCTTGCCGCCCAAGGGCTGCTGGGTAACCAGGGAATACGGCCCGATGGAACGGGCGTGTATCTTCTCGTCAACCATATGATTTAACTTCATCATGTAAATATATCCCACGGTCGCCCTTTGCGAAAAAGGCGTTCCCGTATGGCCGTCGTAAAGCTGAACCTTGCCGTCCTCGGGAAGCCCGGCCTTCTTAAGCATCTCGCGTATTTCCGCTTCAGAGGCTCCGTCAAACACCGGGCTGGACACCCTGATTCCTAAGGCCTTGGCCGCCCATCCCAGATGCGTCTCCAGAATCTGGCCTACATTCATACGCGAAGGAACTCCCAGGGGATTGAGCACCACCTCAACCGGCGTGCCGTCAGAAAGAAATGGCATGTCTTCCTCAGGCAGTATCCTGGCAATCACACCCTTATTTCCGTGCCGGCCGGCCAATTTATCCCCTGCCGCGATTTTTCTTTTTATGGCTACGTAAACCACTACCCTTTTTAAGACGCCGGCGGGAAGTTCGTCTCCCCGGCGTACCTTTTCTATTTCCTGCTCCTGCTCGGACAATAATTCCTTGATCTGCTCATCAAAAGAGTCGGCCAGCATCCTCGCCTCATCATGCGAGCTTAAATCCATCCGCTCAACTCTCTGCTTATCCACTCCTAAAAGTTTACTTAA
>SCPY01000194.1 GCA_004299495.1 bacterium
GAAAAATATCATCCTCGGTCTCTGTCGGAAGCCCGGAGAAGAAATTATATGTTGGATGCAGACTTGTAAAATTGCTTAGTTTCCTATTTACGGACAAAGTCTGCTCGACTTTTATGCCTTTACGCATCAAATCGAGCATGCGCTGCGAACCGGACTCCGCGCCTATATGCAGATTTCTCGTGCCTATTTTTTCCAGAAGAGACAGCATTTCGCTATCCATCCTGAATAAATCATCTATACGGACACCCCTGAAATCAAATTTTACGTTCCATTTCTTCTTATGTATCTCGAAGATTATGCTTTTGGCGCGGGCTAAATCAATAAAGAAATCATCATCCAGTATGCATATGTATCCCGGATTAAATCTATTGATAACCAGCTCCAGGGACTTTATTGAAGCATCCAGCCCCACCTTTCTCCATCTGCGACCGGAAAGCGCCGGGGCATAACAGAACGCGCAGTTATGCGGGCAACCCCTGCTGGTCAAGACTGAAACCACCCTCTCGTCGTATCCTTCCCGAGAATAGTTTGAGATGTCAATTAATTCGTAAGGCAAATCCGGCAGAGAATCCAGGTCCACGATATCAGCGCATACGTTGTGGGTAATTTCACCGTTATGCTTATAGCTTATGCCCTTAACGGTTCCTAAAGGCCTGTTATGGATTATCGCCTCTGCTAGGTCATAAAAAACCAATTCCCCCTCCCCCCTTACCACAATATCCACTAAATCGTCTTCAAGCGTCTGCTGCGGCATTATAGTCGGATGTATGCCTCCCCAGACAACCGGCACCGGTGAATTTAACTTCACTATACGCGATATGTCTAAGGCATATTTTATCGGAGCGCCTGTCATAGCAGAAACACCCACGCACGCAGGATTCTTTCTCAATTCATTAATTAATTTTTCCTTCCAATCAAATTCAACCCTTTGATCGATAATCTTAACTTCATATCCTTTTGTATGAATGACTGAGGCGACATACAGCAAGCTCAAAGGCAGGTCTTTTATGACCGCGTCATATACCCCGGATTTTGGATAAACTAAAATAACCCTATTTGCCATTTAAAATACCCCTTATCGGTTAGGATTTAACGGCGAAGCAACTATTTCATATACATCGATTTGCCCTGTTTTCTGAACACACATCAGTTTAAGGTCAGGGCATTCCTGCGGCGGGAGGCTTTTGACGAATTTAAGTCCCGGGTTTCGGCGAATTCCTTCCATATCCTCTCTGTCTTCTATCAGATCTGTCTTCAGGTAATCGTCTCTATGCACTACCGCATATTTTACCCCCATCCATTTCAATATGGAAGCTGTCCTTGACGCGGATAAACGCCGGATTTCCTGAGCCACTTTATTAGCATAAGTTCCGGGGATAGTCCCATTGATAATTTTTCTCTCATGCACCGTCTGAAAAAACTTATATAATTCATTCGGCGAATCGTAATCTAGGGGATATTCGGCAATCACAACATCCTTCGGCTGCTCTTTAAGCCAATAATACACCGCCGGAACCCTTGAAAGGTCAATCACCTTATACGGCGGCCAGTTCCAGAATTCAAATAAAACCAAACCGCAAAGCAAGGCAGTTACCGCGAGTTTGGTTTTCTGCGACCTAAACCGCTCCAGAAAGAATTTTAGCCCAAACCCTGCCAAAACCGCCACCGCCAACATCAGCACAATCCCAAACCGGCAGTACGCCCTAAACATCGGCAGGATTTTGTAC
>SCPY01000195.1 GCA_004299495.1 bacterium
TATAAAATCTATTTGTTCGTAAGGAGAGGATTTCTCTAATTCTTTTAGCCTTTCATCCATATCCTTAAAATCTCCGGCATGCTCTAAACGCCGAATCTCTAAAGATAAACCGGCAAACTCCTCTTTTAATTTATCATCAAGCTTATCGATACCCTTCGCAAAATATTCCAACTTGCGCCTGTAAATCTGGATAGTCCTTAATTCTCCAATCCGCTCCACCGAATCTTTTAATTCTGCCTTTGAGCCGGCATCCAGGGAAGGCGTACTCCCGATAATTGCCTCTATCTCATTCTTGTATTTATTCAACTGGCTATTGGAGTTACTGTATAGCATTTTGTTTATGCGGGTTAACGCGGAAATCCTGCCTTTCATACCCATCGGCTGGCGCTTTAAAATGTCGTGCATTTTATTCTTAGATTCCCTTAAATTAAGAATAATCTTTTTATCCACATAATTTTTGATATCAAGGTCTAACGCCTCGCCCTTTTCCGGCTCTAACCCCGGGCCCGGCTCTTTTAACAGGCTTTTAAGGTCAACCTCCGCTTTATCTGTTCGCGCCGTGTGCGACGATTCCGTTATAAGGGAACTAAGCATAAATAGGGCATCCTGCTTCTTCGCGGTAGAATCAAACTCTGGGATTAATTTTGTGGCTGCTTTTTGAATCTTATCCTGCAGATCATAATAATCATCTTCGGTCTTCCTGTCCCCGAGAAAGTCCTTTTCCTCCTGGAAGAAACCCCATCTATCAATCCTGCTTAGAGGGAACGCCGAAAAAAGCATCCAGGAGAAAATTACGATAACTATAAAAAATACCGCGGCCGGCCATCCAGAACGAAAAGGCTCAATTTTACTGCCTTCTTTCGGCTTAAAGAATCCATAAAATTTAACTTTTCCTATGGCCAGCCAGGTAATAAAATACCCCAGAGATAGCATCCAGAAAATTTCCGGATAACTATCCTTTATAAAAATAGGATGGCTCATAAATAAAGGAACGCTCAAGGCCTGAATATAACTTGCGAACGGAGGAATACAGGAAGCTAAAACCAGGACAACTTCTAAAATAAAAACTCCTTTGACGCTTAAGGTTATAACCTCTGCGTATGAAAGAGAAGAATTCAGTATTGAATACATAAGCCATGCCATGACTGCGAATGAGCCGGAAGTTACTATTGCCCTCGTTATCTTATTCTGCTTATTCCTGAAAAGCCAGCTTAAACATCCTCCTGCCGCCAAAGCGTATATCAAATACAGCCCGTCAATAGGCAATACTTCTATCAGAAGCTGAATCACGAAAAACAACAGAAGAAGCGTTAAGATTAATTCCTGAAGAATAAAACTGTCCCTTTTTTCCATTGCTTTAGTAACGCAGAAAATATATATTTTATTTTTTGAGCATATTAATAATATCTAAAAACTTCCTCTAAATTATCCCCCCGGCGAAAAAATACCGGGCGCAAACCGGAAACGGGGTCAAATTTTATAGCTGCCGGCTGAGAAAGACTTTTTGCGCCTGATGAATACAGGAAAGTAGAAGAAATAATCACAAGGGGGATG
>SCPY01000196.1 GCA_004299495.1 bacterium
CTCTTAATCTGGCTGATTGCATGGGCGTCTTCTTCATCCCGCACGGCAACCCGCACAATATCACAGCCAATGCGCTCTAACCTCTTGATCTGGCCGATTACCCGGCGGTAATCTTTCGTGGGCGCCTTAGCCATAGACTGTATGGCGATAGGATTGTGAACTCCTATTTTCACCTTGCCGATTTTTATTTCTTTACTTTTATGCCGGGTTATTTTCATTATTTTTTAATTATTTTCATAATCCATTCCAAGGCGCCGAATCTTTCCAAATCATTTAAGAAAACAAAGACGGCCAAAGCCATAATTAAGCCAAACCCGATTTTTGTGATGTTTTCTTCCGCCTTCTGGCTGAGATGACGCCCTCGGATTTTTTCTAAACCCAGGAAAAAGATATGCCCGCCGTCTAAAACCGGCAAGGGTAAAAGATTAAAAATGGCAAGCGACGCGCTCAAAACCGCCATCAGGTGCAGCACCGCGCTTAAGCCAAGCCTTACCGCCTCAGAGGTAATATAAAACATCCCCAATGGCCCGGTTACCGATTCCTTTAAGGAAACCGTTCCGGTAAACATTCTGCCTATCGCCCCTAAGGTTAAAGTAGTCAAATTCCAAAGGTTCTTACCTGCCAAAATAAAACCTTCCGCGATATTATGCTTAGCAACCACGGTTTCGCCTTTTGGCCTGATGCCGATTATGTTTACCTTTTGTTCCTGCCCGAATATATTCTTTACCCCCTCCCGGCGCAAACCCACGCTGAGGAGAATATTATCGCCATTTCTTAGCACTTCTAAATCCAATTGTCCTGCCTTTTTACTACGGATAATATCCTGCAATTCCTGCCAATACTTAACCGGATTTCCATCCACGGAAATAACGGTATCATCTTCTAAGAGCCCGGCCTCTTGCGCGGGATATCCCTGCATTACTTCGCCGATTTTCGCGGTGAGATTAGGATACCCAACCACATTGACCATCCAGAAGCAGAGATAAGCCAAGGCATAATTTAGCGCCGGGCCGGCAAAAATAACTTTAAACCGGTCTGATATCTTGCGGCCCAAAAATTCGTGCTTTCCGCCTTTGCACTCCTGCCAGCTGTCTCCGGCTAATTTTACATATCCCCCGAACGGAATAAGGCAAAGGCTGTATTCCGTGGAAGACTTCCTATAACTGAGCAGTTTCTGCCCAAAGCCCAAAGAAAATTTTTCCACGCGTATGCCAAGCTTACGCGCCGTGATAAAATGGCCGAACTCATGAACCAGAATCATTATGCTTAAGATAAAAATAAATATCAAAAATGAGAACATTTACCGATTAGCCTCCTTGCTTCTTCCCGCGCCCAACGGTCAGTTTCTAATATCGCTTTTAAATCGGGGTTCCTGGCCGCTTTGTGTTTAGACATTATCTTTTCAATAACCTTAGGGATAAAAACAAAGCTTATGCGTTTGTCCAAAAATGCCTTTACCGCCTCCTCATTCGCGGCATTCATTGCCGCGGGAGCGCTCCCTGAGTCTTTTGCCGCCTGGTAGGCAAAGCCAAGGCAGGGGAATTTTTCTGTGTCTGCCTTTTCAAAGGACAACTGGCCGACTTTTAAGAAATTAAGATTATATTTTTTATTCGGCAGCCGGCGCGGATAGCTTAGGGCGTATTGAATAGGCAAAGCCATATCCGTTACCCCCAACTGCGCCAGGACTATCCCGTCTAAGAACTCCACCATAGAATGTATAATGGCCTGGCGGTGGATAAGCACGCCGATAGCTGAAACATCAATATCAAAAAGCCATCTTGCCTCAATCACCTCTAAGCCTTTATTCATCAGGGTTGCCGAATCTACGGTAATTTTCCTGCCCATCCTCCAGCGGGGATGAGCCAGAATCTCCTCGCGGCTTAAGGAGGAAAACTCACTTAACGGCACATTGTAAAGAGGGCCCCCTGAGGCGGTTAAATATACTCTCCGCAACTCCGCATGCTCCCTGCCTTCCAGGCATTGAAATATAGCTGATTGCTCGCTGTCCACGGGAATAATCCTTGCCTTTGAGTTTTTAAGCCGGCGCATAATAATTTCACCGGCCATTACCAAGGCCTCTTTGTTCGCCAGGGCGATGGTCTTTCCGGCATTAATCGCCGCTAGAAGCGGGCCAAGCGCGGCTGAGCCGCTGATTGCCAATACCACAACATCCACTTCCTCATCTGAGGCAATCCGGCATAAACCTTCAGTTCCGGAATAGATGCCGCGTTTTATATTCGCCTCAGAGCGAAGCCTGCCTCCTGCCTCCTCATCAACCACGGCTACTTTCCCGGGCTTAAATTCAGCGATCTGTTTCTTAAGCGCGGCTATATTATTATTAGCTGTCAGCGCCTCTAAGACAAACTCCTTCTTATGCTGTTTAATTATATCCAGGGTGGTCTTGCCTATAGACCCGGTTGATCCCAGGATTGCCACGCGTTTCATCGTAAGACGTTGCTCATATAGAAATAAAACACCGGCGCGGTAAATAAGAGGCTGTCAACCAAATCCAACACTCCCCCCATTCCCGGGAAAAAAGACCCGGAATCCTTCACCTGGCAATCACGCTTGATTAAAGATTCGGATAAATCCCCCAATTCCGCCAATATCCCTATCGCGATCCCCAGGATAATTAAGCGGGGATAGCTAAACCCCAGAAAAGGCTTGCTTAAAACTGCCGCGATAACACTAAACAACAACCCTCCCAGCGCCCCCTCTATACTTTTCTTCGGGCTTATCCGGGGAATAAGCGCGTGCCTGCCAAATCCGCTCCCGATTACATAGGCCCCGATATCTGAAGATTTAGTGACCAAAATAACCGCCGCTAAATAACCCGCGCCTGCGGGAAGGTTCCTTATTTTAATCAAAAAGCTCAAAAACCATGCCACGTAGAGTATGCCAAAAAGCGTGGTAGAAATGCCCACAATCGCCTGAGAATTATCGCGCCTCTTGAACTGTAAGATAAAAAGCGAAACCAAGGCCAGAAAAATAAATAAAAGCTCCCAGCCCCTGGTCAACTCAAATTCAAAGAGAATAGAAAGGGGAATAATCACCCCGATAGCCATTCCGAAATATTTATAGATGGGTATGCCTTTTTTCTCAATCAGGCAAAAAAATTCATACAGCCCTCCGGCAATCAAACCCATTATGCAAAGCGCGAAAATCCATTGATACCGTAAGGCCAAAACAATAACGGCAAACCAGATAAGAGTATTAAGCAATCTTTGTTTAAGCATCTTTGCTTCCTATCGCTCCCGGCATTTCTGTAAGCGCTCCGAACCTTCTGGACCTGTGCTGATAATTACTCAGCGCCTGCGTAAATTCCCTTGCGGTAAAGTCAGGCCAGCAGGTTTTAGGAAAGTAAAGCTCGGCATAGGACAACTGCCACAATAGGAAATTACTTAAGCGCATCTCCCCGCTGGTGCGGATTAACAGGTCAGGATCGGGAATTCCCGCGGTATAAAGAAATCTATTGAAGTTCTCTTCGCTTAAATCTTCTATATCCAGGCGGTTCTCCCGGGCCTCAGCCAGCGCTTTCTTGACCGCGTCCACAATCTCCTGCCGTGCCCCATAGTTAAAAGCCAGCACCACAGTCAAGCCCGTATTCTCTCCGGTGCGCTCCTGCGCCATCCGCAGCCTCTTCCAAAGATAACCGGGGACGGGTTCGCGCCTGCCGATAGAAATCAGGCGCACGTTATTCCTCATCAATACCTTAAGCTTACGGCTTAAGAAATTATCCAGCGAACGCATCAGAATGCCGATTTCCGCCCTCGGCCGCTTCCAGTTTTCGCTGGAAAAAGCAAAAAGGGTCAGGTACTTTACGCCCGCGCTCGCGGCGGCTTCTAATATCTCCTCAACGCGCTTAATGCCCTCCATGTGCCCGGCAGTACGGGGAAGCCCCTTCTCCTTTGCCCAGCGTCCGTTGCCGTCCATAATAATCGCCACATGCCTGGGGACGCTATCATTAGCAATCATTTTTACTGGTGCACCCGATAATCTATCTCGGGGAATATGTTATCTTTGCATTCAATATCCGAAAGCCACGCTTCATCCAAAGCGCCTGCTTTTATATCCTCGTATAATTTCGTAAACCTCAAGAGGTGCTCTTTCACCCGCTTAACGGCATAGCTGGTGTGCGTTCCCGTGGCCAAAATAAACGCCCAATCGGAGGATTGCGCCAAGAATAATTCCCTCAAGGCCTGGTTAAGGGCGCGCCTTGCCAGCCCCTGCGCCATAGGATTATCCCTAACCAGCTCGTCCATTCTCCAGCTTGCCTCATGCAGATGGCGGTATATCCAATCGTTAGTACCCTGCAGCCAGACCTCGGAATACCCTTTATATCCC
>SCPY01000197.1 GCA_004299495.1 bacterium
GCCTCCGGCCACAAAAAGAACATCCTTTTTCTTAATTTTGTCTATGGGGAAGAAATTCCCGTATGGTCCGCGCACACCGACAATATCTTTTTCTTTAAGGTTATGTAAAGCATTAGTTAAAGCTCCTACCTTCCTGACAGAGACCTCAAATTTTCCATCCTTACCAGGGCAAGAGGCAAAGGTAAAAGGCGCCTCGCCAAAGCCTACCAAAGACAGCATCAAAAACTGCCCCGGCTTATAATTCAATCTTCCATCGGATTTATCCTTAAGGCGAAGCCTTAAGGTCTTCGTATCCAAAGACTCCTCAATAATCCTCTCAATTATTGCCTTTTTGGGCAAATATTCGTTATTCATATTATGGTTAGATAGAAGCATGATAATATGGGTGGCAGGGTTGTGTTTGAGCGGGGCGTTGAAAATTTTTGTGGCTTGGCCGCCGAGCGAAAGCTTGGCGCACAAAAATTTTCGCCGAGTGAGGCTTGCCGCAGGAGCAAGCCGAACGTCCCTGCGAAAACATAACCCTGACAGGACCCATATTATCCCTCTGAGATTACAGTATCAATAAACTTTTTGATACTGATATTTCCCGGGCAGGTTTGAATGCACCTGCCGCACCCCACGCAGCTGGGCGTCCCATAACGCTCCACATCAATATTTAGCTTATGCTCAAAGAACCTGCGGATATGGTCTTTGTGCAAAGGAAAAGGGGTACTTCCTCCTGCCATGCGGGTAAAACCGGCATAAGGGCATCCGTCACAATAGCGAAAACGCACCCCCCTATCCCCGTCCAGCCTGTCGGCAACGCTAAAACAGCTGCAGGTCGGGCACAGGGTAATACATCCGGAACAGACCACGCAGCGTAAGCCAATGTCATCCCAAACCTCGGGCGCGACCTTATCCGCCTTCATTATTTTTGCCACTTTCTTAAAATCAATTTTCCGAACCTTTTCTGCGAAATGCTTAAGCATTGTTTTTATTTCTAATTCAACCTGAGCCGCTGCTTTAGAAAATAGCTTTTTATGTTTTTTAACTATTTCGCTTCCTTTTTTTGAGCCAACTTCTGCCGCATAACCACCGGAAACAGGAATCAGCTGTAAATCAAAACCCTCTTTAGCGATCGGCCCGGCACCCATAAGATGGCAAAATGCCCTTTCCATACACCGCTTTCCGCAGGCAAGGGAAATAAAAATTGAATTATCTATCTTTTGCTTATAAGGAATATCGGTAAAATCTCCTTTAATGAAGAATTCCTTCATTAAAACTAATGCCTTTATATCGCAAGGCCGCACGCCATAAAATATCCGCCTCTTTTTATCTTCTATCGGCTTTAGCGCGCAATTCTTGGCCGACTTTATTTCAAAGAGCGGCTCAGTATGCGGCAACAAGAATGACCTTGGGGAGACAATAGAATTACCCTCGTAATCCAGGAGCTCTCCGTTATCCTGCTTTGCATCTGTGAATATAACATCAGCAAGATGCTCCCTTCTGGGCGCGATAAACTCATCGCAGGAGATTTTTAGGCCCCTAACTAATTCTTGGAGGTTTTTCTTAGCTAAAAATAATCTTTGTTTTGCCATATCCTATCAACTTATTTTCTCTATTCTGGCGGCACAGGCCTTGTATTCGCCGATTTTAGAAACCGGGTCAAAGGCGCTGTTGGTAAGCACATTGGTCGGCTCATCGGAAAAATGAAAGGGCATCCACAACACGCCTTTTTTTACCTTTTCGGTAATTTCCGCCTCAACAATAAGCTCGCCGCGGCGCGTTTTAACCCTTACCCTTTCCCGCCTCTTTATGCCCAAGCTCTGTGCGTCAGAAAGGTTTATCTGCACAAAGTTGCGCGGGAACTCCCGGGAAAGATTAGCCACCCTCCTGGTCATTGTCCCGGTATTGTAATGAAAGAGCATCCTTCCGGTGGTTAGGATAAAGGGATAGTCTTTGTCCGGAGTTTCTGCCGGAGGCCGGTGCTTCACCGGAATAAATTTCCCCAATCCCCTTCTGAACTTCCCCAGATGCACTACCGGAGTTCCGGGATGATCCTTCTCCGGCACCGGCCATTGCAGGCCATTTTCCTCTACGCGCGCAAAACTTACCCCGGCATATATGGGTGTAAGAGAAGCCATTTCATCACAGGCCTTGCCGGGATCGGATTCCATAGGATAACCCAGGCGCTTAGACAGCTCGCAGACAATCTCACCGTCGGTCTTTCCGGCAATAGGTTCAATAGCGCGCCTAACCCTCTGGAATCTGCGCTCGGCGCAGGTAAAGGTGCCGTCCTTCTCGGCAAAGGACGCCGCGGGCAAAACCACATCCGCCAGTTTCGCGGTATCGCTTAAAAAGATTTCCTGGATTACCAAGAACTCTAAAGCGGTAAGCGCCTTCTCTATCATATGGGTATTAGGGTCAGTGCGCACCTGAGATCGGAAGAGCACAC
>SCPY01000198.1 GCA_004299495.1 bacterium
GGAGTTATTATACGGGATACACCCTTGACCTGGAAAGGCGCGTTCTCCTGCATAATGACGCAAGGGGGCTAAATATACCAAGGGCAGGAGGCCGGTAGAATTAGTATGGAGCAGGGAGTATAGGTATTTTAAGAATGCGTTCCTGGAAGAGAAGCGCATAAAGAAGTTGACAAGGGCGCAAAAAGAGGAATTGGTAAGCGGCAGCCGAAAGCTTTGATCAAAACTTTCGGCTGGCCCGGTGGGTACTAGTAAGGGAGGTGGTCCAATGTATAGAAGAATAACAATAATAACGTCGGTATTATTGATTCCTTGCTGTATTTTTCCATTTCTAAATTTTGCTGAAACTGTTATGTTGAAATCCGGGCAACAAATAGAAGGAAAGATTATTGAAAGAACAGACAAATATGTAAAGATAGATTTTAATGGCGCGCCTTTGACATATTTTTTTGATGAAATTTCCGAGATTAATGGAGAAAAGGCGGTTTCTTTGACGGTAGATAAAAAATCTATTTCGGATGATTCTTCTCAGCTCGTTGGCGATATTATCTATTTAAAATCTGGTCAGAAATTACTTGGAAAAATATGGAAGGAAAGCGTGGACACAGTCACTATAGTGACAGATGCAGGATTAAATATGGGGATTATCCCTATACCTGTGTCAAAACGGCACATTGAAAGGTTAGAAAAGGGGGCAGGAAGAGAAGAGCTTATAGAGGATGCTGCCGAGTCGCTTCATTTTTTTCAGCAAGGCGTTGAGCAGCAAAACCTTAAAAACTATGCACAAGCATTAGATTCTTATAAGAAGGTTATTGAATTGAATCCTAATTTTATTGCGGCATATTTAAATCTTGGCAGTGTTAATAGAAGCCTTGGGAAAAATAACGAAGCAATCGCTGCTTACGAAAGAGCCTTAGAATTAGATTATCCAAAGGTTTTTAGCGAGAAAGCCTATTTAGCGCTTGGCAATACCTATGAATCACTGGGGCAAAATGATGAAGCAAGGATACATTTTAAAAAAGCAATAGAAATTGATAGTAATTTTGCAACAGCTTATATGGGATTAGGACATGTGTATATGTCTGAAGGTAAATATGCGGAGGCAAAAGAGAATCTTGAAAAAGCGCTGGCAATCTTTAGTTCTGAAGGAAATGAGGGAGGCGTTATTATGGCGAAGCTGCTGCTAGGTCAATTAGACAATTGATTTTTTCTCAAGGGAATAAGGGGTCAAGGGAATAAGGGGTCAGAGTCATTTTTTGCAGATATGGGTAAGACGAATAAAGAAAGGCAGGGGATGGGGGTAGCGCGGAAAAAATCACTCTGACCCCTTTTTTGCTAACCTGTCTGAACATAATCAGCTGTGAATAAAATCAGGCGATGCGCTAAGTTTTATGTGTATATGGCAGAATGTGCCGACGGCACTTATTATACCGGCTATACGAATGAGTTAGAGCGCAGGATAAACGAGCATAATAACGGTAAGCGCGGGGCTAAGTATACCAGGTATAAGCGGCCGGTGAGGCTGGTGTGGAGGAAGGAATACAAGTATAAGCATTACGCTACAAAGGCAGAGCATAAGATAAAACTGTTGAATCGGAAGCAGAAGGAGTTTTTAATCGGCGGAATGCGCTTAGATAAGGTATTAAGCAGAAAGAATGGTTAAAGCGACGAGTAAGCGGAATCATCCCTCGCACAAAGCTCTCGGGTTAAACGCTGCTACGCAGCCTTTAACCCGATGTGCTTCGGTATGCCAGCCAAAAGTTTTTATCAAAACTTTTGGCTGCCAAATGAACATCCGGGATGCGGAGATTGTTAAGGGGCTGCTTATTGATGATGGTTTTCGCATCGCGGATGATGGGAAGGGCAGCCTTGACGCGGTTTTGTTTGTGACTTGCTCGGTGCGGCAGCACGCGGAGGACAGGGTTTGGTCGGAGATAGGGTGGTTTTCAAAACTTAAAGGAAAATTTCCTACCGGGACACTCCCTATAATCGGACTTGTTGGCTGTATGGCGGAAAATTATAAAAAAGAGGCGTTTAAGCGGATGCCGGGGATTGATTTGGTGGTGGGGACGAATAATATCGGTGAGATTCCGCGGTTATTGCGTAAGGCTTTCGAAGAGAGGCAAGGCGCGGGTGAAGGGCGATACCTTGCAGTCAGCAAAAAAGAACGGGATGAGTTTGTGTATCAGCCGGCGTTTAGAGAAGCGAAAGACAATAGCTTTGTGGTGATTTCCGAGGGCTGTGATAATTTCTGCTCCTATTGCGTGGTGCCTTATGTGCGGGGGCGGCTGCGCCACAGGCAGCCGGAGAACATCTTGCGGGAGATCCGGGTAAATATTGACAAGGGGATTAATTCGCTAACCCTCATCGGCCAGAATGTGAATAGCTATGAATGCAACGGAACGGATTTTACGCGGTTGCTGGAAAAGGTAGATTCCCTTGAAGGCCTGAAAGAATTCACCTTTTTTACTTCGCATCCCAAGGACGCGGCAAGGAAGCTTTTTACGGTAATGTCGGCCCTAGAAAGGCTCAAAAAATATTTACACTTGCCAGCGCAGTCGGGTTCGGATAGAATATTAGGGTTGATGAAGCGCGGCTACAGCCGCAAACAATACTTATCTCTGGTTGAGGCGTATCGCAAGATTGTGAAGAACGGCGCGCTTACCACCGACATAATCGCGGGTTTCCCCGGTGAAACCGAGGAAGATTTTGAGGCAACCCTGGATTTGCTGAAAACGGTAAGGTTTAACGGCGCTTTTATCTTTAAGTATTCGCCCAGGCCGCATACCCGGGCCGCGAAGCTAAAAGACGACGTGCCAAGAGATGAAAAAGAAAGGCGCCATAGGATTTTACTGGAAACTCAAAGGAAGATCTCCCGGGAGCTAAAAGATAAATGAAGATAAAAAGCCGCTATAAGTTTTTATTCAGTTTCTACGTGCTATCCGCTACGTGCTATCCGCTGCGCGTATACGCCGATACCCTCAGCCGGGCCGAGGCTCTATATCTGCAGGGCAGCTACAGCGAGAGCATTGATGAATGCGCCATTAATATCGCCCGCGACGCCAACAGAGGTAAAGCATATTATCTTTTAGGACTAAACTATATTAAGATTAACCAATCCGATAAGGCGAGAGAAAAGCTGAAAATCGTTACAGATAGTTATCGCGCGAGCCCTTTCTATGATTCGGCAAAGCTTGCCTACGCGGATACCTACTTTATCGAGCAGGATTATTCCAGGGCCAGGGAGCTGTATGAAGATATCGCGCGCGGCAACAGCAAATTGGTTCCTTGCGCGTACTTGAGGTTGGGCCAATGCGCCTTAAAGGCGGGAAACTGGGAAGGCGCGAAGAACTACGCCGATACGCTCAAGCAAAAGTACCCTTTAAGCTTAGAGGCGCGCGTGTCGGGTGAGCTTCTGGAAAAGCAGGAATTATTTTTCACGGTGCAGGTGGGCTCATTTGCCAGCGCTCAAAACGCGAAGGCGCTGATGAATAAGCTAAAGCAAAAAAATTTTGATGCTTACATTGATGAATTGACTTCCCCTGAAGCTGCGATGTACCGCGTCAGGGTGGGCAAGGTTTCCACCCGCCGGGAGGCCGAAAACCTCAAAGACAGCTTAGAGGCAAGCGGTTACCCCACCCATATCTTTCCTTAATGCCACAGCGAAAAATATTTTTCCTGGTTGGGCCTACCGCTATCGGTAAAAGCGCCCTCGCCATACGCTTAGCCAAAAAGCTAAACTGCGAAATCATCTCCCTTGACTCTATGCAGATTTACAAGGGGCTGGATATCTTAAGTTCCAAGCCATCAAAGAGCATGCGCAAGGCGATCGCGCATCATCTTTTAGATATAGCTTCGCCGAATCAGAATTTTGACGCCGCGCGCTACAGGAAATCAGCCCTAAAGAAGATAGAAGAGATTTATAGCAGAGGAAAAATTCCGCTCTTTACCGGGGGGACCGGCCTGTATATGAGCGTGTTGATTGACGGAATCTTTAAAGAGGTAAAAACTAATGAGGCGTTGCGCGAAAAACTATACGCTCAGGCAAAGAGGAGGGGAGGGGATTACCTGCATCGCAAGTTAAAGGGGGTGGATAAAGCCGCGGCCGGAAAGATTCATCCGCATGATTTACGAAGAATTATCCGGGCATTGGAGGTTTATCAGCTTACCGGTAAACCCATCTCAGAGCTTTGGAAGAAAAGATCCGGATTGAGCGGTAAATATGACATCAAAATCTTCGGCTTGAATAAGGACAGGCAGGATTTATATAACGATATAAACGCGCGCGTGGAAAAAATGTTTCAGAATGGCCTGGTAAATGAGGTAAAAAAGCTGCTTAAGGAAAAATTAAGCTTAACCTGCGCTCAGGCAATCGGGATCAAAGAAATCAGCGGATATTTAGAGGGCGTTTACGATTTAGCCGGCGCCCGGGAACTGCTTAAGAAGAACACGCGCAACTATGCCAAAAGGCAGTTGACCTGGTTCAAAAAAGATAAACGGGTCCGCTGGATTGACGCGGGTAAGGCGGATCCGCTAAAGGAGATAATCAGCGCGATATGAGCAAAGAAGCCAGGATGATCGAGCTGAATAAGAAGGAAAGGGCCTTATTGGTTACGGTGGATGTCTTTGCCGCGCGCACCAAGGGGATAAAGGTTGAAGATGAGGCGAGCGAGCTAAGAGAGCTGGCTAAAACATCAGGCGTTGAAATTATTGACGAGCAGGCCTGCCATTGCGACAAGCCGATGCCTAATTTGTTTATCGGAAGCGGCAAGGCGGATGAATTAGGCTTAGAGGCCGGTACGCGGGGAGCTGACGCGGTGATATTCTCCGTGGATTTATCCGGGACCCAGCAGAGGAATTTAGAAGACAAGCTCGGTTGTAAGGTGATTGACCGCACCCAGTTGATTTTAGATATCTTTGCCCAGCATGCCAGTAGCCCGGAGGGAAAGACCCAGGTGGAGTTGGCGCAGTTAGAATATCTCCTGCCGCGCCTGACCGGAAAAGGCGTAATGCTTTCCCGCCTGGGAGGCGGCATCGGCACCCGCGGCCCGGGTGAGCAGAAATTGGAGGTTGACCGCAGAAGAATCCGCGGCCGTATCGCCAAATTAAAAAGAGAGCTGGAACATATCCGTTCCCGGAGATTCTTAGCGCGCAAAAAAAGGACGGAAGAAAAACTTTCCCAGATTACCCTGGTCGGATATACCAACGCGGGAAAGACCACGCTTTTAAATTCCCTGGTAAACGAGCACCAATTGGCCGAAGACAGTTTATTTACCACCCTTGATCCCTTATCAAGGACTATGACCCTGCCGAATAATCAGAAAATAATTATTTCGGATACGGTCGGGTTCTTGCATAATCTGCCGATACACCTTGTGGAGGCCTTTAAGGCCACCCTGGAGGATGTGAGGAGCGCGGATTTATTGATTCATGTCTTAGACATCAGCCATCCCTTGCGTTATAGTTATTTTGATTCCGTGACAGCGGTTTTAAAGGAGTTGGATTGTTTAGATAAGCCCGCAATTTGCGCGTTAAATAAGATAGATAAGCTAGAGGATATGGGATGGTTAGGTAGGTATAAGCAGGATTTTCCTAATGCCATAGCCATTTCCGCCCTGAAAAAGGAGAATTTCGGGGATTTAGTTTCTGCTATTTCTAAAACAGTTTCTAAGGGGTATAAAAAAGTTGAGCTTACCTTTCCCATAAATATGATGAGTACTATTGATTTAATTTATCGCGAAGGCAAGGTGGAAGATGTAAACTATACCTCTAAAACTATAGTTATCCGCGCGCTGTTATCTGACTTAACCTTAAGCAGATTAACCGGTTATACTAAGATAAAGGAGCTATAATTAGATTATCTAATAATTTTTGTAATAATATCTTGACATAATAGTTATCTTATGCTATATTTAATTTCAGATAAAAGAAATAAAGAGAGAAGGGAACAAAAGAAAATGCCACTTTTTGATATACAAATCAGCCCTGACGAGCCGGTATATGTTATAAGCGTTGTGAGCAGATTGGTGGATTTGCCGGTTTGGACTTTGCGCCAGTTAGATAAAAAGGGAGTTGTTCATCCAAAGAGGATCGGTAAAAAGAGCCGGCTTTATTCTTTAAAAGATGTCAGGAAATTAGAATATGTGCATTTTCTTATGGAAGACAAGGGCGTGAATATCAGCGGCATCAAAATAATTTTAGAAAAAGAGGCGGGCGGGTAAATTTTTTTGAAATCTATTTAGCACTTCATCGAGTAGAGTGCTAAGAAAGGCAATATATGAATCAGACGGGAATGAATGTTAATCCGGAGGAAGAATCAAAGCCGCTGGAGAAATACTGCCGTAATCTCACGGATTTAGCCAATAGAGGAAAACTTGACCCGGTCATTGGCAGGGATGATGAGATTCGCCGGCTTATACAGGTTCTCTCGCGCAGGACAAAAAACAACCCGGTGTTAATCGGCGAGCCGGGGGTGGGTAAAACCGCCATCGTTGAGGGCCTGGCGCAGAGGATTGTCAGCCAGGATGTCCCGGAAGGGTTAAAAGAAAAACAGGTGCTGGCCTTAGACCTGGGGGCGTTGATTGCCGGGGCAAAGTTCAGGGGAGAGTTTGAGGACAGGCTTAAGGCAGTGCTTAAGGGCATACAGGAGCAGGAAGGCCGGATTATATTATTTATTGATGAGCTGCACACGGTAGTCGGCATTGGCGCCGCGGAAGGCGCGGTGGATGCCTCAAATATGCTTAAGCCGGCCCTGGCCCGCGGAGAACTGCGCTGTATCGGCGCCACCACCTTGGACGAATACCGTAAATACATAGAGAAGGATGCCGCCCTGGAACGAAGGTTTCAGCCTATTCTGGTGGGGGAGCCGACAGTAGAAGACGCCATTGCTATCCTGCGCGGCCTGAAGGAGCGCTACGAGGCCCATCATGGGGTGCGGATTAAGGATTCGGCGCTTATTGCCGCGGCCACACTTTCCCAGCGCTATATCAGCGACAGGTTTTTGCCGGATAAGGCGATTGATTTGATTGACGAGGCGGCCTCCGGCCTGCGCATAGCCATAGACAGCAAGCCCCAGGAGTTAGACGCCGTAGAGCGTAAGATTATGCAGATGGAGATTGAGCGCCAGGCGCTTAAAAAAGAGAAAGACGAGAATTCAAAAGAGCGCCTTGAAAAGGTTGAAAAGGAGCTGCAGATTTTAAAGGAAAAGGCCGAAGGATTAACCAGCCATTGGAAGCAGGAAAAGGCGTTGATTAAGAAGATCCAGGACATAAAAGGCAAAGCGGAAGAGCTTAAGGATGAAGAAAAAAAATACGAGCGCTCAGGGAACCTGGATAAGGTGGCGGAAATCCGCTACGGAAAACTTCTTACGTTGCAGAAGGATTTAGAGCGGGAAAATAAGGGCCTGCAGAAGCTGCAGAAGCAGCGCCAGATGCTTAAGGAGGAGGTTGACCAGGAAGACGTTGCCGTCGTGCTTTCAAAATGGGCGCATATTCCCGTAAGCAAGCTCCTGGAGGGTGAGATTGAAAAGCTCTTAAAGATAGAAGAACGCCTAAAGACAAGGGTTGTCGGCCAGGATGAGGCGGTTATGGCGATATCCAGCTGTATACGCCGCTACCGCTCGGGGCTGGGAGATCCTAACCGGCCTTTGGGTTCTTTTATTTTTATGGGCCCGACTGGGGTAGGTAAAACCGAGCTGGCTAAGAGCCTGGCCTGGTTTTTGTTTGATGATGAACACGCCTTAGTCAGGATTGATATGTCGGAATATATGGAAAAGCATGCTGTTTCCCGCCTAATGGGCGCGCCTCCGGGATATGTGGGCTATGAAGAAGGCGGCCAGCTTACCGAGACGGTAAGGCGCAAACCCTATTCCGTGGTACTTTTTGATGAGATTGAGAAGGCGCATCCGGAGGTTTTGGATGTGCTATTGCAGCTTTTAGATGATGGGCGCTTAACCGATGGCCAGGGAAGACAGGTGAATTTTAAGAATACCTTAATCATTATGACTTCCAATTTGCGCGACGGGGAAGCCCTTAAAAAGCAGATGCGCCCTGAGTTTATCAATCGTATTGACGAGATAATCGTATTTAAGAAGCTGTCGCAGGATGACATTAAGAAGATTGTGGAGGTTCAGTTGTCATTGCTTAACAGCCGTTTAGCTCAAAATCACATCAGATTGGAAGTGAGCGATAGGGTAAAGGCGCATTTCGCGAAAATAGGATATGACCCGGACTATGGAGCCCGCCCTTTAAAGAGGGCCCTGCAAAAGCATGTCCAGGACCCGCTTTCCTTGATGATTTTAAGCGGCGCGATTAAAGAAGGGGAAGGTGTAAGCATAGTGCTTGTGGAAGAGTTGAAAGCTCAAGATAAGGAAAGGGTTGCGGGAAGAGAGAGAACTATTGACAATGAGCTTATTTTTGTTAAAATAACTTTTTAGCTTTTAGGGAAGATTATGGGAATGATCGCGAGCGAATCCGTAAGGAGAGGGTATGGTCAGAACTATTGATAAGGAAGCAAGAAGCAGGTCGGTCCTTTCGTCAGTGATTGATAGCTTTATCCAGACCTCTAACGCGGTAAGTTCTGAAGATATATGCCATAAATTTGATTATTCCTCCGCCACTATCAGGAACATTATGTACGAATTGGAGGAATTGGGTTACCTTACGCATACGCACACCTCCGCGGGAAGGATTCCCACCGACAAGGGGTATCGTTATTATGTGGATATACTCCTGTCTCAGATGCGGCTGGTTGAGGAAGAGAGGGAGAGGATTTATAAAGAATATAACCTTCAGCTTAAGAGGTTAGAAGATATTCTGGAGATGACTTCTGAGGTGCTTTCCAGCTTTACCCACTGCGCGAGTATTATCTCCTTGCTGAGGCATAACCAGAGAACAATTTATTATAACGGGGCTTCCTTTATCGCGGAGCATCCCGAGTTTAAGAATATTGACAAGATTCGCGATATCTTAAAGGTTTTGGAGGAGAAGAAGCGGCTTTTGGATATCATTAACCAGGACATTGAGAAAAAGATAAACGTCTATATCGGAGGAGAGCTTGCCTGCAAAGAGATTGCCAATTGTTCCATGGTGGTTTCTACGTATGGGACGCAAGATATTCCTCTGGGAAGGATTGCCGTCCTGGGGCCGCGCAGCATGAACTACGGCCAGGTTATACCCACCATTGAGTATGTTTCAGAATTGCTCAGCAAGGCATTAGGGGATTTATGAAGCAAGACCATAGCGCGGGCCACAACCATAAGAAAGAAGAGGGCGCGCAGGCCCCCGAGGCCGATAAGGCTAAGGAAAGCCTGATTACCATTCCGCGGGAAGAATACGACAGGCTTTTGGGGGAGTCCGCCAGGAATGGAGAGTACCAGGATAAATACCTGCGCCTGCAGGCTGATTTTGAAAACGCCCGCAAACGCCTGGAAAAGCAGTATCAGGATTTTTCTAAATACGCGAATGAAGGAATTATCTTAGAACTTCTAAACATCCTGGATGACCTGGAAAGGGCGGCACAGCTCGCGGAAAATAAAGGCGCGAACTTAGACACTTTTTTAAAAGGGGTGGAGATGATTCTGGCGCATCTCTATGAGATGCTTAAAGAGCACGGTCTAAAGCCGGTAGAGGTTGTGGATAAGCCCTTTGACCCTGCCACTTCTGAGGCGCTGATGCAGGTTGAGGCGGATGTTCCGGAACATACGGTCATTGAGGAGCTGCAAAAAGGTTATTATCT
>SCPY01000199.1 GCA_004299495.1 bacterium
CCGAGCTGCAGGTAACCGAAGGGCTATGCCCCGACTGTAAGAGAAGCGTAGAAAGAATCAGAGAAGAGAATTATTTCTTTAAGCTTTCCCGGTATCAGGATTGGCTTATCGGGCATATAAAATCCCACCCTGATTTTATTAAGCCGCTCTCGCGCTATAATGAGGTCTTAAGCTTCCTTACCGGCAATAAGCTCTCAGACTTGTGCATTTCCCGCCCGTTGAGCCGTTTAAGCTGGGGGATACCTCTTTCTTTTGCTCCGGGCCATGTGACTTACGTGTGGTTTGACGCCCTCATCAACTATATCAGCGCCGTGGGCTTTGGCTATGACGAGGCAAAGTTCAAAAGGTATTGGCCGGCAGACCTGCACTTGATCGGTAAAGACATCTTAAGGCAGCATGCTATTTACTGGCCGATTATTCTGCGGGCGCTTGGGCTTGAGTGCCCCAGGATGATTTTTGCCCATGGCTGGTGGATGGTTGGCCAGGACAAGATGTCCAAGTCCCGCGGTAACGCGGTTGACCCTTTGGAATTAGCAAAAAAACACGGCGTAGACGCCTATCGCTACTTTCTGCTGCGGGATGTCCCATTTGGCTTGGACGGTAATTTTTCCGAAGAGGCGATAATAAAGCGAAAGAATAGCGACCTGGCTAATGACTTGGGAAATCTTATCCATCGCAGCGCCACGATGGTGGAGAAATATTTCTCCGGCAGGCTTCCGCAAGAGATAGGCGCGCCTAAGCCTGATCCGTTAAGGCCAGAGAGTGATAATTTAGAAAGCGAAGTAAGGCAGGCCATGGAGGCGATTGATTTCTCAGGCGCCTTAGATAAGATCTGGCAGGTGATAAACCGGGCAAACAAGTTTATAGAAGAAACAAAGCCCTGGAAGCTCCTCAAAGAAGGCAAAACCCAAGAATTGAATTATTTTATCCTTACCTTGGTTGCCGTGATACGCCGGGTAACCGAGGCAATCAGCTGTTTTATGCCCTTAACCGCCCAAGAGATAAAAGCGCAGTACGCACAAGATACAATCAAAAAGGGCTTGCCGCTTTTTCCCCGGATGTAAAATGCTTATTGATACTCACGCCCACCTGGACTTTCCTGATTTTGACGGCGATAGGGACAGTTTGATAAACCGATTGCCGGAGGATGGAATTGAAGCCGTTATCAGTGTGGGCTCAAGCCTCAAAGGATCTGCCGCGTCTTTAGGGTTAGCCAAAAAATATTCATCTGTTTATGCCTCGGTAGGTGTGCACCCCCATGAGGCCAAAGAAATCGATACCGATACCTTCAGTAAGATCAAGGAGCTGGCCGGATCAGAAAGGGTGGTTGCCATAGGCGAGGTGGGATTGGACTTTTACCGCTTGCTTTCTCCGGCTGAGGCGCAAAAAGAGGCCTTTGTAAAGTTTATAGAATTGGCTTTATCTTCTAGGCTGCCGCTGATTATCCATAGCCGCCAGGCAGAGCAGGAAACAATAGAAATCCTCAAAGAAAATACCAAGGGCAATCTAAGGGGCGTAGTGCATTGTTTTTCCGGAAGCCGGGATTTCCTAAAAGATTGCCTGGATTTAGGGCTTTATATTTCTTTTACCTGCAATATCACCTACAAAAAATCTGATACTTTGCGCGAGTTGGTAAAGCTGGTCCCTTTTGACAGGATGCTGGTAGAGACGGATTGCCCCTATCTTGCCCCGGAGGGAATGCGTGGTGAACGTAATGAGCCGGCGAATGTAAAGATTTTGGCGCAAATAATCGCGCGGTTAAGAGGATGCGCCGTAGAAGAAGTGGCAAGTGAGACTTGCGGAAATGCGAAAACTCTATTCGGCATCGGTAGTTAAATGCCATACATATAATCCGGATGAGCTCTTTTTAAAGGTTAAAGAGGCCATAGGGCTTATCGGAGGCATTGAAAAATTTATACAGCCGAATTCTAAAATCCTCCTTAAACCGAATCTTTTGATGGATGTTGATCCGGAGAAGGCAATCACTACTCACCCGGAGTTCGTGCGCGCGGTAATAAAGATTCTCAGGGGCGTAAATTGCAAGATTTATCTGGGTGATTCGCCAAGCGTTTTTGGCGGCCATATTGAAGATATCTTAAAAGTTTATGAAAGCACCGGCATTAAGGCAATAGCGCGTGAGGAAAATGTAGAGTTGGTTACTTTCGAGAAAAGATTTATTCAGGACTCTCTTCTTTTAGCCCAGTGGATTAAGGAATGCGACTATGTCGTCAATCTGCCAAAACTAAAGACCCATAGTTTTATGGTGATGACAGCAGGGGTAAAAAATCTCTTCGGCCTTGTTCCGGGAGTATCCAAGCTTGAGGCGCACAAGAATTTTTATCAGCCGGAGAAATTCGCCGGCATGCTTTTAGATATTTATGGGATTGTAAAACCCGCCCTTACAGTCATTGACGCTATCCAGGGTATTGAGGGAGACGGCCCGGCGACCTCAGGGATAAAGAGGGATTTCGGTTTTGTCCTGGCGGCATCCGATGCCTTGGCCGCGGATACGGTCTTGGCAAAAATTATGAATCTTAAATCCCGGGCCATTTATACCAATCAAGAGGCCATGCGCAGAAAGCTTTCCGCAGCTGATTTGAATAACATTGACATTAGCGGGAAAGACGCCGCCTCTTTCGGTATTACCGATATCAAGCTTCCCAGGGCTTCGCTTAAGCAGGCTTTGATATATAGGCTTCCGGAGCCGCTGGCGCGTCTTTTAAAGAGGATGCTCTACTTTCATCCAAGAATAGATTCTGATGTTTGCCGGTTATGCGAAGCCTGTATTAAGAATTGCCCCCAGAAGACAATGTCCAATAAAAACGGCAGGATTGTTATTGATTATGCCCAGTGTATCTCGTGTTTTTGCTGCCAGGAGGTTTGCCCCTACGCGGCAATCGGCACGAAAAAAAGCCTCCTGGCCAAAATAATGGGGATGTAGATGTCCATATCAACCATTAGTTGGAAGAATAGTTGCGTGCGGATAATCGACCAGACCAAGCTTCCGTTACGGCTTGAGTATATTGATTGCCGTAACGCGCAATGCGTGTGGGACGCGATTAAGGAGCTGAAGGTAAGGGGCGCGCCTGCCATAGGCATTGCCGGGGCTTTTGGCGTAGTCTTAGGCATAGGCGAAATTAAAACCAATGACTACGCCGAATTTAAAGAAGGAGTGGATAGGGTTATTGACTATCTGGCCTCCAGCCGTCCCACCGCGGTGAATCTTTTCTGGGCACTCAAGAGAATGCAGGATGTAGTGTATGCAAATTATGATATGCCTGTTCGCGGGATACGAAGGCTTCTTTTTAAAGAGGCGGAAAAGATTTTAGAGGAAGATAAAGGCATTTGCCGGAAGATGGCTGATTTCGGATCCCGCCTAATCAAAAACGGAGATTGCCTGCTTACTATCTGTAATGCCGGAGCGCTTGCCACCGCGGACTATGGTACTGCCCTGGGGGTTTTTTACCGGGCGAAGGAAAAGGCGAAGAATTTTAAGGTGTTTGCCTGCGAGACCCGTCCTTTGATGCAGGGCTCGCGCCTGACCGCCTGGGAGCTTAAGAAACATAGTATAGACGTAACCTTGATTGCCGATAACACCGCGGGGCTTCTTGCCAAAGAAGGAAAAATTTCCAAGGTGTTTGTCGGAGCGGACAGGATTGCCGCAAACGGCGATACCGCCAATAAAATCGGCACCTTTAACCTGTCGCTTGTAAGTTTTTACCATAAGATACCTTTTTATGTGGTCGCGCCAAGCTCTACCTTTGATCTGAATCTTAAGTCCGGTAAACGTATCCCCATAGAGCATCGCAAGGCAAAAGAGGTTTTAGAATTACAATCTAAAAAGACAACTTCCCCGGGAATAAAGGTTTATAATCCCGCTTTTGATGTTACCCCGCATCGGTATATCAGCGGCTTTGTAACCGAAAAGGGGCTAATCTATCCTCCCTTTGAAAGAAATATCCGTAATGCGCTTACCTGAAGCCTCGGAATTAAATTTAATTACAAGAATTTCCAGTAAAATAAAAACCGACTCATCGGTGATTTGCGGAATCGGTGATGATGCCGCTGTTCTTAAATATACCCAAGACAGGTACTTGCTCTATACCTGCGATATGCTTATTGAGGGAGTAGATTTTACCTCAAGGGCTCGTCCGGAGCAGATAGGCCATAAAGCATTAGCCTGCTCTTTAAGCGATATCGCGGCAATGGGAGGAGCCCCGAAGTATGCCCTGGTTTCTCTGGGCCTGCCTAAGCGCGATGCCCAAGGCTTCATTGAAGGATTTTACGATGGCCTGCGTAAGCTGGCAGGGAAATTCAAGATTAATGTGGTAGGGGGAGACCTCAGTGCTTGCGATAAAATAATAGTTGATGTCTCTGTTATAGGGCAGGTGAGTAAAAGAAATCTTACGCTTAGAAAGGGCGCTAGAACAGGTGACATTATCTTTGTGAGCGGTTCACTCGGCGGTTCAATATACGGGAAACATTTGAGTTTTATTCCGCGGATAAAAGAATCCAATTACCTGGTTAGCCATTATAAGGTCAACGCGATGATGGATATCTCTGACGGCTTGAGTTTAGATTTATACCGCCTTTGCCGGGCAAGCGGCGTAGGCGCGGTTATTTACGAGGATTTAGTTCCGGTAGCGGATCAGGCAAAGTCGTTTGATGAGGCCTTGCATATGGGGGAGGATTTTGAGCTGCTCTTTACTATGCCGGCAAGCCTTGCGAGGAAGTTGATTAAGAGCCGGGGGAATATATTTAAGGCAATCGGCGAAATAAGAGAAAAGAAATTCGGCCTAAAGCTTATCACCCGCGGCTATAAAGAAAAAGTATTAGAGCCTAAAGGGTATCAACATTTTTAACCTGTTTTGGGTCC
>SCPY01000200.1 GCA_004299495.1 bacterium
ATTCAACGGCCGCCTATCAGGGTTTTGGCCTTGGTTTTGACCGGAAAGCGATTTCCTTGTTAGGCGAATTGGCCACTTTAGGAATCAGCCCGCAGCTAACCATCCTTCTTGACATTGGCGTAAGAGAGGGCCTTAAGAGAATACGGCGGGATAAAGACAGGATTGAGCGGCGCAGCCTGGATTATCACCGCAGGGTGAGAGCCGGTTATTTAAAGATAGCTAAGGATGATCCGAAAAGGATAAAGATTGTAAAGGTGAAGACTATCGGAGAGACCCAGCGGGAAATCAGAAGATTGATAGAGAAATTGTTAAGCCGGAGAGCAGTTAATTGGTGAGCGGTTAATATGTCATTCAAGGATGTGGTTGGCCATTATGCGGCGGTAAGGATATTGCAAAGCGCCGTAACAGAAAAGCGCTCCGGACTGAGCTATCTATTTTACGGCCCGGCGGGCCTGGGTAAATCTTTTGTGGCCTTGCAGTTTGCCAAGAGCTTGAACTGCCGCAATCATGATGATGCCTGTGATAATTGCAGCTCCTGCCGCAGGGCGGAAAAGTTAGAATATCCCGATTTATACTGGATGGATTTAGATGAGGGCTCTGACAGCATCAAGATTGAGCAGGTGCGGGAAATGCAGAGCGCGATTACCCTGAAGCCCTTTGAAGGCAGGGTAAAGGTATTTGTAATTAATAATTGCCAGGCCCTTACCGAGGAGGCGGCGCATTGCCTCTTGAAGGTTGTAGAGGAGCCTCCCGCGGATTCCCTGATTATTCTTATTGCCGAAGACGCGCGCAGGCTGCTGCCTACCATTGTCTCGCGCTGCCAGAGAATCAGGTTCGCCAATCTCAGGAAAACGGAGGTCAAAGAGATATTGGAGCGCAGGCGGCGGCTCGACAGCGCCTCAAGCCGTTCTTTGAGTTCTTACTCAGACGGCAGAATCGGAGAGGCGCTGCGCCTATGCGAAAACGGTTTTCTGGCAAAGAAGGACAGTGTCATAAGCGCCTTTTTACGGGCCGGGGGGCGTTCGGGGTTAGAGGAGGTGGCCGGGGATAAGGGCCAGCTTAAGGAGGCCCTTCTGATTATGGCGGCCTGGTTCAGGGATTTATTGCTGGTTAAGGTAAAAGCTCCGGATGAATATTTAATCAATCAGGATAGAATCTTAGAGCTTAAAGAGCAGGCCAAAATCTATGAGCAGGGGCAATTGTTTCTGGCATTCAAAAGCTTATCGGAAAGCCTGGAACATTTAAGGCAAAATATAAATTTTAGATTGGTGCTGGATAACGTCAGCGTAACTATATGGAAAGAATAATTCAGGTAAAACTCAGAGAGATGGGGCAGGTTTTTTCCTTTGCCTGTGCCGATGACAATGTCCGCGCGGGAGATTATGTGATTGCCGAGGCTGACCGTGGCATAGACTACGGCCATGTAATTTCCGAAGCTGAAGCAAAGGCCGGCGAGAAGCCTAAAGATGAGCCGGTAAGAAAGATAATGCGTATTGCCGATAGCAATGACCTGAAGCAGATTGACGATAATAAGGCAAAGGCGAAGCAGGATTATGCTACTTGCGTTAAGAAGATAGAAGAATATAAGCTGGATATGAAGCTGGTGGACTGCGAATATTCTTTTGACCGCAGTAAAATCATCTTTTATTTTACCGCCGAGGGGAGGGTGGACTTTCGCGATTTAGTAAAGGACCTGGCCAAGATGTTTAAGGCCCGGATAGAGCTGCGCCAGATCGGGGTGCGCGATGAGGCAAAACTTTTCGGGGGTTTTGGCATCTGCGGGAGGACTCTTTGCTGCGCGACATTCCTGAAAGACTTTGAACCGGTAATGATTAAGATGGCTAAAGAGCAGGGCCTTCCCTTAAACCCGCCAAAGATTTCCGGAATCTGCGGGAGATTGATGTGCTGCCTTTCTTACGAATACCGCACCTACAGCGAGCTGTCAAAACACCTGCCCAAAGAAGGAGACTGCCTGGCAACCGAATGCGGAAAAGGCAAGGTGGTCAGCGTAAACAAACTCAAGCGATGCTGTATGATTGAATTTGAGGATGGCCGGCAGATCAAGAAGGAATTTAAATAGGTGGCAAAATTCTATATCACTACTCCTCTCTACTATGTGAATGCCGCGCCCCATATCGGACATTCTTATACGAATATCGCCGCCGATACCCTGGCCAGATTCCACCGCGAGCGCGGCGACGATGTTTACTTTCTTACCGGAACGGATGAGCATGGACAGAAAATCGCGAAGTCGGCATCTCAAGCCGGGATGAAGGAATTGGAGTTTGCCGACAGGATGGTTTCGGTCTTTGCGGGCTTATGGGAAACGCTTGAAATCTCTTACGATGATTTTATCCGCACCACGGAAAAGCGCCACAGAGAAGCGGTGCGGAGGGTATTGGAGATTTTATATAAGGCTAATGATATATACCCTGCCGTATATGAAGGATGGTATTGCACCCCCTGCGAGACATTCTGGACCGAGCTGCAGGTAACCGAAGGGCTATGCCCCGACTGTA
>SCPY01000201.1 GCA_004299495.1 bacterium
GTCAACGGCAAGAGTTATATCTTTCATCTCATTCCTTCGGGGATATTGCATAAGGGAAAGATTTGCCTTATAGGAAACGGGGTGGTGATAGACCCTGAGGCGTTCCTGGAAGAAATAAAGTATTTAGAAAAAGAGCGCATTGATTTGAGCGGCCGGCTTAAGATATCCAGCCAGGCGCATATTATCTTCCCTTATCATAAAATCTTAGATTCCTTGCGCGAATCCATAAGGCACTTAAGGATAGGCACTACCGGAAAAGGAATAGGCCCCTGCTATAGCGACAAAATCGCCCGCTGCGGAATACGGCTGTGCGATTTATTTAATGAGCGCGTTTTTGCCCAGAAATTAAAGGATAATTTGAAGGAAAAGAATGAGATCTTCAGAAAAGTCTACCGGCACAAAGGATTCAGCTTCAGCGAAATCTATAAAAAATACCTGCCTTACGCCAGAAAACTTAAATCTTATGCCTGTAACGCGCCTCTTGTGCTTGCCCAGGCGCAGGAGGAGGGCAAATCTATTCTTTTTGAGGGGGCGCAAGGCGCATTCCTGGATATAGACTTTGGGACTTACCCGTTTGTAACTTCCTCTTCGGCAACCGCCGGAGGCGCCTGTATCGGCTCAGGAGTTGCCCCGACAAAAATTGACCGGGTGCTCGGAGTAGTTAAGGCCTATACCACGCGGGTCGGCGAAGGCCCGTTTGTTACTGAATTTAAGCCGCCATTAAACCATATGATCCGCGAGAAAGGCAAAGAGTTCGGCTCTACCACCGGCAGGCCCAGGAGGTGCGGTTGGTTTGACAGCGTGATGGTAAAATTCTCTTGCCTTATTAACGGAGTATCCGAAGTAGCGGTAATGAAGCTTGACGTCCTGGATGAGCTTAAAACCATTAAAATCTGCACCGGATATAAATATAAAGGAAAGATTTTCAGCGAATTTCCTTATGATATGGAGGTTTTGGCCAAGGCCGGCGCGGTGTATGAGGAGATGCCCGGCTGGCAGAGGAATACTTCTTCAGTGCGCTATTACTCTAGCCTGCCGGATAACGCGCGCAGGTATTTAGACAGGCTGCAGGAGCTTTTAAGGGTAAAGATTTCCTATGTTTCTGTAGGTTCAAAGAGGGAAGAGACCATTATCCGTTAAGGGCAAACGGCGAATAGTTTTCGCGATAAGCAAAAAGGAAGTTTTTAAAAATGGATTTATTGTGGCTTACCTGGGTTGGTTCTTTTCTGGCAATCGGTTTTGCGGCGTATCTTTTCGCTTCGGTTCTGCGTAAAGATTCCGGAACCGAGAAAATGCGGGAGATTGCCCGGTTCGTTTCAGAGGGGGCTTTCGCTTATCTGAAAAGGCAGTATTCCATAGTTTCCTTATTCTTTATTGTCGTTTTTTGCGTCCTTTTATGGATGGCGTTTAAGGGATATCTGGTAATTTTTGTGCCTTTCGCTTTTTTAAGCGGCGGGTTTTTCTCCGGCCTTTCCGGTTTTATCGGAATGGCTATGGCAACCAAGGCCTCAAGCCGAACTACTTCAGCCGCGCGGGTGAGCCTGAATTCCGCGCTGAGGGTGGCTTTTTCCGCCGGAGGAGTGATGGGTTTTACCGTGGTGGGCCTGGGTTTATTGGATTTGGCTATCTGGTACCGTATCCTGGATTGGTATTATATTGCGCATCCTTTGCCTCTGGGAAGCGATAAGATATCCGCGATTACCTCAACTATGCTTTGTTTTGGAGATCGGAAGAGC
>SCPY01000202.1 GCA_004299495.1 bacterium
CCCATGGGGGCCTTTAAGGGTTACATCCTGCGGGCAAATGACTTCTTTACCAGGCTGGCTCTAAGCGAAAAAGCCCTGCCGAAAGAACTTAACGATATCGTGATTGTCGCGATGGACAACCAATCGCTTAAGCAGGAAGGGATGCGATGGCCCTGGAGCCGGCAGATTTTCGCGGATTTGGTAAAGAAGATAAACGAGGGAAAGCCAAAGGCGATTTTCCTTGATTTTGCTTTTTTGAACAAGTCGGCAGATGAGGCCGCTGACTCTCTGTTTGCCGAAGAGCTGAGAAAGGCCGGTAATGTAATCCTGGCAGGTTATTTTGAGGAAAAGGAATTTACGAAACCATACGAGCTCTTTACCGCGAGCGCCAGAGGCGTGGGCTTTGTGAACAAGAAGCCGGAGACATCGGATTCGATGGTTGTGCATAGGGCCAAAGTGGTATCTTCGGAAAAAGAGGAGAAGGGTTATAGCGCGGAAATAAATACCCTGGCGCTTGCCAGGGGCATTCCTTTGTCCTCTATCCGGTATGACGGAAACAGGGTTATTCTTTCGCCGTCGTTGTCCTTTGCGGTTGATGCCGACGGAACTATACCTATTAACTACGCCTTTCCTTATCAGAGGTTTGCCAATATCTCCGCCCATAAAGTTTTAAATGCTCATAGCGGGTTTAATCCGTCAGTCTTTAAAGATAAGATAGTGCTGGTAGGCATTACCGCGCTCATCACTCATGATACCCATATGACCCCCCTGGGAAGGCTTCCGGGAATTTATATAAACGCCTATACCATGCTGATGTTTTTATCCGGTAATTTCACCATGGCGTTTCCTTTCTGGCTTGGCAAGGTTATCTTATTTATCTGTGTTTTCGCCCTGGGGTTAATGAGTTTTCAGCTCAAAGAGATATACTCGGCAATAGCGTTTTTATGTTTTATGTTTACAGCCTCAGTGGCATACCTTGTTTTACGCGTAAGCACTCATTTTACAATGGATATCTTTAGTTTGCTTTTTCTTCCCGGCGCTTCCTATGTAACGGGCGCGATATGCAAATACGCGAAATTGATTACAGAGTCGCAGGCGCTTAAGAGGATGGTTATTTTTGAGCCGTCAACCGCGACATATGCCTCGCGTTACTTTCGGGTGAGCGTTCAGCACGCGCTTACGGTGGCGGGTAAGAGTCCGGAGCATTTCTTCTGCTTGGCGCGTATCAACGATTTTGAGCGGCTGAAGCAGGGTAGCGCTCACCGTCTGGCCCCTATAACCAAGATGCTTTCGGAAGCCATCCTTGCTAACGCTGGAAAGAAATCTTTGATAGCCCGCGCGCAAGAAGGAGAGTTTGTTTTCTGCGTCTGGAACGCCAAGCGCGGCGTAATAGAAAAATCGCTTTTGCGGTTGTGTCGGGAGCTGGAAAAGCGCGAATTTATTATTGATAAAGAGCCGTTGAATCTTTCCCTAAAGATAGCCGCCATCGATTTTCCTCGCGACAATATTAAGAGGTATGATGATTTGGTTTCTACCTGCAGGATGCTTTTGGAGCGCATATCTCAAACCCCTAATGAAGTTAATCCGGCAATTTTTGACCCGGAAAGGGATAAAATAATTGTCTCTGGCGATCCGGCAGGCGAGGCGCAGCTGCTGCCGGAGGATGGGCTTGGTTATGTGAGGATGGATGTGGAAGAGCGCGCCAAAGAATTGGAGGCGGCGGTAGCGAGCTTAACTGAGCAACAGAAGAAGATAGAGGAGCATTATTTCCATACCATGCATTCTCTGGTGGTGGCTTTGGAAAAGAAAGACCCCTATACTGCCGGCCATTCGGAGAGGGTGGGTTTCTATGCCACGGAATTGGCAAAGGGTATGGGGCTGCCGCCGCAGGAGATAGACGCGGTAAATAAAGCGGCATATCTGCATGATATCGGTAAAATCGGACTGCCGGATAAAATCCTGCACAAGAACGAACGGCTTACCGAAGATGAGTTTATGTATATCAAGAGTCATTTGGCAGACGGGGCAAAGATTCTGGAGGGGCTGCCTTTTTATGAGCAGGTAGTGCAGTATATTTTGTATCACCACGAACGTTATGACGGAAAGGGCTATCCTTACGGCCTTTCCGGCGAGATGATTCCCGTCGGCGCTCAGATAATCGCTATTTCCGATGCTTTTGACGCGATGACTACCGGAAGGGGTTATAACGAGCCGCTGGGAGTTGTCCGGGCAATAGAAGAGCTTAAGAAATGTTCGGGTACGCAGTTTAATCCGGCCTGCGTTAAGGTATTCGTGGAACTCTTAGAGGGTAAGAAAATCTACGCTTTAACCAAAGCTCCGCTCAAGCCGCATGGCTAACCTTGCCGGCCCCGTATGTCCGGCAGGGCCGGCGCTAATATCCCGCAAAGAAATATATGGAAAAAATACTTGAAGGTTTAAATGCCGAGCAATCGCAGGCGGTTACGCACGGGGACGGGCCCTTGCTGATTATCGCCGGCGCGGGAACCGGAAAGACCACGGTGATTACCCGCAGAATTGCCTACCTGATTGAGCAGGGGCTGGCAAAGGGCGAGGAGATTCTCTCCCTCACCTTTACGGATAAGGCTGCCTTAGAGATGCAGGAGCGGGTGGATATACTGCTTCCCTACGGATATCTGGATATCTGGATTTCCACTTTCCATGCTTTTGGGGACAGGTTACTGCGGGAAAACGCCATAGAGCTGGGGCTGAGCTCTGATTTCAAGGTTTTAAGCCGGCCTGAGGCCGCG
>SCPY01000203.1 GCA_004299495.1 bacterium
GCTCTTCCGATCTGGCGGGTTCTATTTTTGTGTAGATAAAAAGGGCAAAAGCGGTGATAATTATCAAAATGCTTCTTAGCTGCAGCAGCTTGAAAGGGCTTACGGTTTGAAAGGCAACGGCAATAATCATCGCAAAGACAACCAGCTGAATCGCCTCAAAGGCGTTTTTTACCGCGGGGACATTCTTATACCTGAGATACAAAAAGGAGGCAAAGGCAATCAACAAGGCAGGGGCAAGGAAATTTCCGACATTAGCGGCTACAGCTCCCCAAATCCCCGCGATTTTGTATCCGGTGTAAGTGGCGTATTTGATGGAGATTGCCCCGGGAAAAATCTTGACCATGCCCATAACCTCCAGAAACTCTTCCCTGCTTAACCACTGATACTTCTGTACCACCTCTTTCTCTATCAGCGGCAGGAATGAATACGCCCCGCCGATAGCAAAGAAACCCACCTTCAAAAAGGATAGAAAAAGTTTAATTAAAATCATAATTAATGATCCTTACCCGCGATCATATCCAGGGCGTGCGCCAGCGTATCCAATACCGTCTCTAAGGATTCCTTAACTGCCTTGGGGCTGCCGGGAAAATTCACAATTAAGGTTTTACCTCTAATGCCGGCTGCTGCCCGGGACAGCATTGCCCTACGGCTGTATTTCAAGGACTCCATCCGCATTACCTCCGGAATTCCGGGAACCTCTTTATCTATCACCGCTCTGGTTGCCTCCGGGGTAACATCCCTTGGGCCGAATCCGGTGCCGCCGTCGGTCAGAACCAGGTCAATTTTGAGCTCATCGGCGTACTCAATGAGTTTTTTCTTGATTAATTCCAGATCGTCAGGGATGATTTCATATTTGGCGACTTCAATAGGGGCCTTCTTTAAGAGCTCCTGGATGACCTTTCCGCTCTCATCCTGCCTCTCTCCCCTTGAACACCTGTCGCTCATTGTCAAGACTGCGGCTCGATAAGTTTCTGGTTTTACTGGTTTCTCCATTTATTTTATAGCCTCTATCTCATCCCCAACCTTAATATGCCCGCCTTTTAATACCTTTACAAATATCCCCTCTTTAGGCATCACGCAATCGCCTGCCTGGTAATAGATATTGCACCGGGTATGGCACTCCTTGCCAATCTGAGTAACTTCTAACAAGACAGTAGTTCCTATTTTTAATTTATCCCCAAGCTTGAGGCCTAATAAATCTACTCCTTGGGTTGTAATATTCTCCGCGAAATCCCCCGGCCCTACCTTCAGGCCTTTTGCCTGCATCTTTTGTATGGATTCTATGGCCAATAAACTTACCTGCCTGTTCTTTGTTCCGGCGTGGGCATCGCCGATAATCCCGAAATCATCCTTCAGCTCTGCCGAATCAACATTATTCTTTCTTACCCCTTTTTTGCCGGAGACGGAAATTGCTTTAATTACGCCTGTGACTGGTGACTGGCGACCGGCGACCGGTGACTTATCTCCTGACATATGTCCCGCTCTTTCCGCCGCTTTTCTTGAGAAGCTTTATTTCTGAAATAACTATATCTTTATCCAAGGGCTTGCACATATCGTAGATAGTCAAAGCCGCGGCCGATACCGCGGTTAATGCCTCCATCTCAAAGCCGGTCTTGGCCTGGCCTTTTACCGCGGATGTAATATTTATCTGCCTATCGTTAACTACAAAGTCCACTTTTACGGATTCTATTGGGATGGGATGGCAGAGAGGAATAATTTCCGGGGTCTTTTTTGCGGCCAGGATTCCGGCTAACCTTGATGCCTCCAAAACATCCCCTTTAGGTATTTTCTTCTCCCGGATTAACTTGATGACTTGGGGTTTAAGAAAAACACGCCCTTCGGCAACCGCCTCTCTTGCGGTTATTTTCTTGGCTGAAATATCTATCATTTGGGTTTCTAATCATCCTCCTATCTGACACATACTGAAATTCTCCGGCTCAAAATCTGCCGTGGAATTTACTGAACTAACCTTTCCCGCGAAATGATCGGACAGATTATGAGATTCCGGTTTCAATATTACCGCTTCCCTTATAAGATTTGCCAAATCCTCTTGGGACGCCCCCTTATCCAGGGCTTGTTTTAGATTTATAGTTTTTGACGAATGCAGGCAGCTCCTTAAAAAGCCATCCGAGGTTAATCTCAGTTTATTGCAGGTTGAGCAAAATGGCGAGCTTAGGGCCGAAATAAAGCCGATTGTCCCGCGGAAACCTTCTATCCTAAAGACTTCTGCCGTGCCTAGAGGAGCGTTTTCCGTCCGGATGAGCTTGCCTATGCTGCTTGCGATGTTTTTTGCGTCTTTAGAGCTAAAGAAAAGCTCATCGTAAGATAGGTAATCCACTCCGGTTGACATATATTCAATAAACCTTACCTGAATCGGCATTTCTTTGGTTAAATTGACAAAGGCGGGGATTTCATCGGTGTTAAAACCTTTTAAGAGCACGACATTGATTTTAAGGGGAGTAAGCCCGGCCGATAAAGCGGATTCAACCCCCCGGAGTAACGGCTGCAGCCTACCTCCGCGGGTAATCATTTCAAATTTCTCCGGCACAAGGCTGTCTAAGCTGATATTTATTCTGTCTAAGCCGCTCTTTTTAAGCAAGCCGGCATATTCGCTAAGATATATCCCGTTGGTAGTGAGGGCGATCTCCCTTAAACCGTCAATAGCCTTGAGATTTTTAATCAGGCAGGGCAAATCCTTTCTCACTAGCGGCTCTCCGCCTGTAATTCTTATTTTATTGATCCCAATACCCGATGCCGCATTGACGATTTTATAAATCTGCTCGAAAGACAGAATCCGGCTGTGGTCTTTTTGCGCAATTCCCGAAGCCGGCATGCAATACACACAGCGTAAGTTGCATCTGTCTGTAACCGAGATGCGCAGGTAATTAATTTCTCTATTAAATTTATCTATTAGCTTAACCATATTTTAGCGAAGAACAAAAAGGCCAACTCCTCGTTATTTAGAAAAGTTGGCTCACTTTATTTCTCCTTTCCAAACGAGGGAGGCAGAGTCATTTCTTTCTCTGCCCTTCTATTCTTAAGTAGAATAGCTCCCTTTTAAAGGGAATCGGCCCCTAAGCCGTATCGCTTTCACGACGTAGGC
>SCPY01000204.1 GCA_004299495.1 bacterium
TGAACACGATTGTCCTGTATATACCGAGAGTTATTTCCGCGATATTTATCCTGGTGGTGGGTATTTTCTTTGCCTCCTTTGTGAATGCCGCGGTGCAGACGGCGGCGGCAAATATCGGGGTAGAGCAGGCCGGGCTTTTGGCGCGGCTATCGCAGTTTATCATTATCATATTTACGATTGATATCGCGCTTAAGCAGTTAATGATTGATATCGGCGCTATTGAAAACGCGGTGCTTATTATATTGAGTTCGCTTGGCCTGGCTTTCGCGCTGGCCTTTGGCCTCGGCTGTAAAGACATCGCCGGCAGGCTTACTCAGGAGTTTCTGGATAAACTAAGGTCAAAGAAATAGATTTTCCTTTCCCCCACGCCAATCGCGTTAAAAAAGCCCTCAATTGCGATTGGTGTGGGGATTTTTATTGGGTAAGGCTATGGATATTTTCACTCTGATAGACAGAATAAACGAGATGTTGCTTACGCCGGAAGTTTTTCGGTATTTTCTGCCGGGATTAAGCGGCTTGTCTTTTCTGGTAATTTTAGCGTATCTTTTTCAATCCAAAAGGCGGGCAAAAAAGCAGGCAGCCAAGGATGCCGGAGCGCGACAATACTGGGAGGCTCAGCTAAAAGAATGTATGAATAAAAATAACGAGCTCGCTAAGAAGATAATCCTGCTTGAATCCCAGATTGAAAATAAAGATAAAGAAATAGTTTCGTTTAATATGCTTAAAGAAGAGCTCAAGAGAAAAGACGAATCCCTGCGCAACGAGACCGCTGCCAAAGAGAAAATCTGGGCTAACCTTAAAGAAGCCGAAAACCAGCTATCCGCGCTCAAGAAAGACTTAGAGGTAAAACAAGAATCCATTAACGGCTTAGAACAGATTAGGCGGGATTTGAATAAAAAGGGCCAGGAGCTTCAAGAGAAGGAAGATGCAATGGGAAATCTTCGTGCTGAGCTAACCGGGGCGCGGGACAAGCTTAAGAGCGCCGAGGAGGTTTATAGCGGCTTAAAAGAGCAGTACGCGGACCTTGAACTGCAGGTAGACGCCATTAATCAATCCTTTGCCCTGGAGAAAACTCTGCATAATCGCCTTAAAGAAGAGCACGCCAAATGCCCGAAGCTTCCTCCCGCCGTAAGCGCTTAACTTTCTTATATAAAATACTTAATTTGATGTTATAATACCGTATGGCTTCAGGAAGCGGTTACAGAATAGTTTATGAGGATAGCGCTATTATAGTCGCGGATAAGTCCTCGGGGTTACTTACAGTCGCTACGCCCAAGAAAGAGAAGTTTACCCTTGAAAGCCTGCTATCCGCCTATCCGGCCCATCGGCTTGACCGCGAGACTTCAGGGTTAATTTTGTTTGCTAAAACCAGAAGAATCCAGAAAATTCTGATGGATGAATTCAGAAAAAAGCAGGTCAAGAAGCTCTATCGCTGTTTTGTGCACGGCATTCCGGGCAGGAAGAGGGGGGCGATTTCCCGGTATGTGCGGGACAACCCTTATGAGCCGGCAAAGTATGCCCTTACCAAATACCGGGTGCTGGAATCGCGAGGAGATTTTTCGGTAGTGGAGGTAGAGCCTATTACCGGAAGGACTAATCAGATTCGCCTGCATTTTAAGCAGATCGGCCATCCCCTGGTGGGCGAAAGGCGCTTTGCTTTTGCCAGGGACTTTAATCTTAAGTTCAGAAGAGCCGCCCTGCATTCCTCGGATCTGGGATTCAGCCATCCGCTCACAAGAAAGCCGATGTCTTTTCACCTGGATTTACCGCGCGATATGCGGGAATTCCTGGAAAGCCATTAAAGGGGAGAATAAAAATGTATGAAGTGGATGTTGATTATGAAGGCAGTTCTAAATATAAGGTTAAGTCTTTAAATTATGAAGTGAAGATAGATTTTCCTAAGGCTGACGGCTCAATAGACGGCATAACCCCTCCGGCTTTATTGCTGGCTTCTTTCGGCAGTTGCCTCGCGGTATACTTAGAGCGGTATCTTAATGAGGCTGGAATAGCTTTTAAGATGTTTTTTATTAATGTGAAATCGGATATCTGCAAAGAAACTCCCCGTTATTTAAAAGTTATTGATGTCAAGATTGATGTGCGGGGAGCAATCCTGGATGAGAAAAGAAAAGAGGCGCTCTTAAGGTTTATCAAGAATTGCCCGGTGCATAATACTTTGATGAATAAGCCTGAAATAAATGTAACCTTATAATAAAAAGCGAGAGATGAGCTTAGTTGTTTTAGGAACCGTAGCTTTGGATACCGTGAAAACGCCGCGAGGCTCAAGGCGCGATATGTTAGGCGGCTCGGCCGCGCATTTTGCCATGGCCGCGCGCTTCTTTGCTCCGGTAAATTTAGTGGCGGTGGTAGGCGCGGATTTCCCCGCCGGCCACATTGAGTTTATGAGAAAGAAAGGCATAGTCTTGACATCTCTTAAGAAAGAGCGCGGGCAAACCTTTCGCTGGGAAGGCGAATATAAGGGTGATATGAATACCGCGCTTACCTTAAATACGGAGCTTGGGGTTTTATCGGTATTCCGGCCGGAATTGACCCCGGAGCAGGAGAAGATGAAATATATATTTCTGGCTAACGTTGACCCCGATATCCAAAGCCGCCTTCTGGATTCCCTGCGCACGCCTAAGCTTGTGGCCTTAGACAGCATGAACTACTGGATTATGCATAAACGCAAGCAATTGATCAGGCTTCTCAAAAGGGTTGATATCTTTGTGGCCAACGATGCCGAGGCAAGGGCGCTTTCTGGTGAGCATAGCCTGCTTGAGGCCGCCCGCGGATTGCGAAAGCTCGGGCCCCGGATGGTTTTGATTAAAAAGGGCGAGCACGGAGTTTTGTTTTATTCCGATAACTTTGTCTTTAGCTTACCGGCATATCCGGTAAAGAAAGTAATTGACCCTACCGGCGCCGGAGATTCTTTTGCCGGAGGATTTATGGGATACCTGGTTTCGGGGCGGGCAGTCAATAGAAAAACGCTTAAGAAGGCCGTGGGGTACGCGACGGTAATCGCCTCTTTTAATGTGGAAGGTTTCGGCATGGAAAGGACGAGCTCGCTTACCCTAAAAGAAATACACGGGCGCTTTCAGGCCTACCGCAGGAATCTTATTATATAAAAGCATAGGCCTGTAATGCCGGATTATTCCCTTAAAAAAACAATTCTTACCAGCGCAAGTAATCCCAGGATAAAAAACGTAATCAAGCTGAGAAGGGCGGATTATCGTAAAAGGACCCAGGCCTTCATTATAGAGGGATGCCGGGAGCTGTCCCGGGCTTTAAGCGCCGGGGTAAAGATTGAGGAGCTATACTTTTGCCCGGGGTTGTTTTCCGATGCGCGCGGCG
>SCPY01000205.1 GCA_004299495.1 bacterium
ATACATACTCACCAAGCCCTTTTTCCCGGCAAGGATAAAACGGGCAATAACAAAAGGCGCAGTCTTCCAAATTCTGGTGGCAAGGGAAATATTTACAGGCCCGGTTCACCCTGAGCAAGGCCAAAGGGTTAGCTCTCTTGATCATCGCTTTTCTTTATGCCTGACGCAGCTCCCGATAAAATTCCCGGCCAGGCGGGCATTTGAGGCAAAATGCAGATGGGCGTAGCTGGCCAGGACATTCTCCCGGATAAGGCCGTCAGAATATTGCTTATCCTTATTCTTACTGATTACATAGGCAAAGCTCTCTCTGCCGGGTGCATTTTTAAGATACGACCAGTGAAAGGTATGGGCCCGGATCAAATCATCCTTGCGGCTTAAAATATTGTCTTTTCTCACCTCAATCTCAACATATCCCAAGGCCTGTCGCTTATTGGCCATAACCGCCGAACAATCAAAAACCCCGCACATGGGAAAAGACTTGCCCTGAAAATCCACGATATTCCTTACCAGATACATCAACCCTCCGCACTCGGCATAAATGGGCAGGCCTTCTCCGGCATAGCGCAAGACATCCTTTCTCATCCGGAGGTTGGCGGATAATTGAACGCTAAAAAGCTCCGGATATCCGCCGCCGATATAGATCCCATCTATCCCCTGAGGCAGGGATTTATCCTTAAGCGGGCTAAACTCCACTAAGCGCGCGCCCAACCCCTTGAGGATATCCAGATTATCCTGATAATAGAAATTGAATGCCTCATCCCTGGCAACGGCAATAGTAACCTTTCCGTGCCGCGGGGGCGCGGAAAAGGGCTTAAGCTGCTTTATGGCCGGAGACTTCCGGCTTATCCGCAGTATGCCCCGTAAATCTATATTTTTCTCAACCAAAAAAGACAACCGCCTATATAAGCCGGCGTTTACTCTTTTCTCCCCGGCCGGCACCAGGCCCAGGTGCCTTTCAGGAAGCCTTATCCCGGCATCCTTAGGTAAAAACCCCAGGACCGGAATCTTCGTCTTTTGCTCAATAGTCGATTTGGCAAGATGATAGTGGTTTGGGCTCCCTACATTATTCAAGATGACCCCGGCAAGATTAACCTTTTTATCAAATTCTTTAGCTCCCAGGACAATTGCCGCCGCGCTCCGGGAAAAGGAGGCGGCGTTTAGGACCAGGACCACCGGCGCGCCTAACATCCCGGCTAAATGCGCGGTTGAGCCATATTCCGTATCCCCAAACCCGTCATAAAGCCCCATCACTCCCTCTATGACCGAGATATCCGCGCCTTTAGCGTTGGCGGAAAATAACTCCAGGACTGTCGACGGCTTCATCAGCCAGGAGTCCAGGTTCCGGCTTGGCCTATCGCAGGCCGCTCCATGCTGCATCGGGTCCAGGTAATCCGGCCCGGCCTTAAACGGCTGGACCTTTAAACCCATCTTACGCAAGGCCAACATTACCCCTAAGGTTACGGTAGTCTTTCCGCTTCCGCTCTGGATAGCGGCAAAGACTATCCGCGGACACTCTAAGGGTGTATTTTTTGGGGTTTTCATAATTGATAATTATACACCAGGTTATCCCAACCTTCTTCCCGAAAGCAGTATTTCTCATTGCCTTCAGCAATTACCTTGAAGGCGTGTTTAATCGTAGACTTATAAAACTCACAGAATACCGCCTTATTAAAACTATTACCCATAGAGCCAAGCTCCGCCGGACAAGGCGCGCCGCAGATATTACGGTAAAGGCAGGTATCGCATTCAGGAATCTTTTCCACAAAGCGGGAGCGGATCTTTTGAAAAGGCGCTGATTCCATTGCCTCTTTTATCCCGGTTTTAAAGATATTGCCACCGGAGGAATTCTTTATGCCGATAAACTCCCCGCAGGGAATCATTTCTCCGGACGCGGTAATCGTAAGGAAGCATCGTCCGCCTCCGCAAGGCGAGATATCGCACATCATCCTGCGGGCCTCTGGAGCCACTATGCCTAAAATTACATTGCTGAAATTAGCCACCACTATCCCGCGTCCGGTATTTTTAGACAATTCTATTGCCGTATCCACGGCCTTCAGAAAATTATTAGTCATAACGGCTTCATCAGGCTTCACCTTCAGGCTGGCTTTCTGGGTCAGCCTCACCGGGTTAAACAACACGCAAGGCACCTTCTTGCGGTGTAATAGCCTTACCAATTTATCCAAAGAACGGATATTAAACTTGGTCATCGTGGAAATAACATTCAGGCCGGGGTATCCGTCAAACCACTCAATTGCCCGGAGCACCGCGTCAAAATTACCCCCCTTAACCGAGGGCCTGGTCTTGTCATTCAGCTTGCGCAGCGGGGCATCCAGGGAAATCCCCACCCCCACCCGGAATTCTTTCAGAAATTCCACATCCTCTTTCTCCAGCAGCAGTCCGTTGGTCTGCAGGCCGAAACTAAACCTATCCTTGAATTCCCGAATTGCCGAAAAGACCGCCTCTTTAGCCAAAAGCGGCTCGCTGGCATGAAAAATGATTACCGGCTTTCTTTCCCTGCCGGCAAAATAATCCAGTACTTTATTCAAAACCTGGCGCAGCTCTTCGGTGGTCATTTGAGCGCCGTATTTACGCGTCTTAGCCGGGACATAACAATAAGGACAGTTGGAATTACAGCGGTCAGTAGGGTCAATGTACACCGCGGAAAGCTCTGTTGTGAACCTGAACTGCCTCATCTCCTCATTTAAGGCCTCTTTTTTATCTTGATAAAGAGACAAAATCTTATTGGCGATAAAGGGCTCTCCTTCGGCATTTTTTGGCGTCAATGCCCAAAAAACATTATCCGGATCAAGCAATGCCGTATTGTCCTCATCAATACTATGAACAACCAATCCCTCTATTTTCTCATCTGAATTAGGCATAACTTAGAGTCTCCAAATTGGTATAATCTGCATCTTCTTACGGAGCTGATAGATTTTCTCGCTCAGGGTCGGTTTTGCCTCACCTGCGGTTCGGCACGCCAAAGGTCTTTCGTATTTTCGGCGGCTGCGGAACTCGCCCCGTCGCTTCTTGCGCCGGGGCTCAAATATCCTCGCCGTCCCGAGTTTGCCTCGCCCTTGCGGCTTCGGCCTCGGGATTCCCGAAAATCCGAAAGCTGCTTTGGCTAAAACCGACATTCGCTCAAAAACCCATCAGCTCCGTTATGATATTTCTTACAATAACGTCTTCTCCTTCGGCACATCACCGTACATTACAAAATGCGACAGTCCGTTTGCGGTCTTGGCGCATTTGAGCCGGTAAGAAACGGTGCCGTTAGCTTTTGCCTTCTTGCCGTTTCTCTTTTGACACTTTCTTGCCATCCTTTATCACCTCCTTAATGAGCAACATAAACCATCCCCAAAATCACAGCTAACCCAGAACAAATATAGGTAATACGGATACTGTCTCCGATATGTTTCATGTTAAGCTGAAAACGATTATCCCCGAACAACGGACCGAAACAGGCAGCGCTCTGATAATAATTTGTCCCTCCCAGCTGTACTCCCAGGGCCCCGGCCATTGCCGCTTCAGGCAGGCGGCTGTTACATTCCGGGCCGCGCAGGAAATATCGAAAACCCCATCTGAACGCGCCAGCGAAATCTTTTCCGCAAACTCCTCCGGATACGCCGATCAGAAAAGAGG
>SCPY01000206.1 GCA_004299495.1 bacterium
CCAAGGGCCAAAGGCAGCTTTTAATCGGAGACCGCTTAACCGGAAAGACCACCGTCGCGGTAGACGCTATCCTTAACCAGAAAGGAAAAAACCTGGTCTGTGTTTATTGCGCCATTGGTAAAACCCATTCCAGCCTTTTAAAGATACTTCGCCTTTTTAAAGAGAGCGGGGCCCTTGACTATAGCATAATCGTGTCCGGAGCGGCCTCAAGCGCTATGGGCGAGCAGTATCTGGCTCCTTATACCGCGGCAATGCTGGGCGAGTATTTTATGCGCAAGGGAAGGGACGTCCTGGTGGTTTTTGACGACCTGACCAAGCATGCCTGGGTCTATCGCGAGATATCCCTTCTTTTAGAGCGTTCGCCCGGACGGGAGGCCTATCCCGGAGACATCTTCTACATTCATTCCCAGCTGGTGGAGCGCGCCGGATACCTGCGACCCGAATTGGGGGGCGGCTCAATGACCTTTTTGCCTATCGCCGAAGTCCTGCAGGGGGATGTCACCGGATATGTCTCAAGTAACCTCATCTCAATGACCGACGGGCAGACCTATTTCAGCAGCGCCCTTTTTAACAAAGGCGTAAGGCCGGCGATTGATTTCGGATTATCGGTTTCCCGTATCGGAAACAAGGCCCAGTGGCCGGCAATGAAGGCCTTAAGCGAGAAATTGAGGCTGGAATATATCCAATATCAGGAGCTTCTGCAGATGACTCAGCTGCGCACCAGCGGTATTTCCAAGGAGGCGGAGGAAAGGCTCAAGCGCGGCCAGGCCATTACTCAGCTTCTTATTCAGGATAAAAATAAGCCGCTTTCAATGGAGGCGGAGATAATCTATCTTTTCGCCCTTAGCCTGGGCATTTTGGATAATCTTTCCTCCGCGGACATAAAAAAGTTTAAGGATGAATTTGTAGCCAAGGCATCCGAATGGTATCCGGATTTGCTTAGTGAGTTGAGAAATTCAAAGATCTTAACCGATTCGGCGATAGAAAAGCTTTATGAGGCATTGGGCCGCGCTTTTCAGGCGGCGTAGGGAAAAGAGATGAAGCTTCTTTCACAGATAAAAGGTGAATTGGAATTTAACCGCAACCTCTACAGCCTGGTTGACGCCCTGGGGAAGATCGCCGTATCCCAGTATTATGTTTTAGAGAAGAAAAAGACATTGTTTGAGAAGGCCTTTGAGGGTATCGTGGATATACTGGGGATGATTGACGCGCAAAGATCCCCCTCGCCTTTTACCAATGCCGTGAACGCGCCCTTGGGGATAATCGCGGTTACCTCGGATTCAGGGTTATTGGGCGGATTAAACGCTCAGGTAATAAATCTGTCTATTAAAGAAGCGGCGAGCCGTCCCAGCAAGCTGATTATCCTCGGAGAAAAGGGCCGGCTCTACGCTTCTGAAAATAATATTCCCTGCGTTTCCTTCAGAGGAATCGCTGACGAAACAAGCTTTTCTCAGGCCCAAAGTTTAAGGGATTATGTAATGGAAGAAGTTCTCTCCCAAAAAATTGGCGCCTTAAAGATTATATATCCGCATCCGGTCTCTGTTATCTCTCAAAGGGTGCAGGCAATAACAGTTTTGCCGCTTACAAAAGCTGATGGAATAGCTAAATTTAAAGAATCTCCGGCGGGTTCAGCCGGCCCGATTATTGAATCGGACATTGACGATATATTAGCGTATATAGCGCGTATTTACTTGGGGAATAAATTCTCCGAGATTTTCGGGCTTTCTCGTTTAAGCGAAATGTCCGCGCGCTTTACGCATTTAGAAAACAGCAAGGCCAAGATTGAGCAGTTGAACAAACAAATGCGCCTGCAGTATTTCCGCCAGCGCCATGAATTGGCTGACCGGAATTTGCGCGAGCTCTTCGCGGCGCGATTAACCTTTAAATAATGGATAGAGATAAGAATCAAAAGGCGGGCTATGTCATCGCGGTGCAGGGGCCGGTGGTGGACGTGAGATTCCACTCAACCGAAGATATCCCCGGAATGTATGAAAATATAAATACTTCCTCCGCGGACGGCAAAAGAATAGTCCTTGAGGTTGCCGAATACCTGCCGGGAAATATCGCGCGCTGTATTGCCGTAAACTCCACCTTTAACCTTCAGCGCGGCTCAGCCGTATGTCCCACGGGCGAACCGATAAAGGTGCCCTCGGGAGAATCCGTATACGGCAGGATTATCAACGCCTGGGGAGAGCCGATTGACCAGAAGGGCGAAATTAACTCTTCCGAGAGCTTTCCTATCCGTAAACCAAAATCTAATATCTCTATCCAGGCTCAAGAGTGCTTAGGTACCAGATTTGAGCAGCTTGAGACCGGCATTAAAATCATTGATTTGCTTTCTCCTATGGTAAAGGGTACTCGTACCGGCATATTAGGCGGGGCGGCTTTAGGGAAAAGTATTCTTACCCTGGAGATAATCCACAATATCGTGAAAAAATACAGCGGTTCCTGCGTATTCGTGGGAGCGGGTGAGCGTATCCGCGAAGGAAATGAGCTCTATCATGAGCTTTCCCGCAGAGGAATATTATCTAAGACTATTCTTATCTTCGGCCAGATGAACGAATCTCCGGGGGCGCGCTTTGAGGTAGCTAAAAGCGGGGTAACCCTGGCAGAGTCCATCCAGCGCAAGAACCAGGATGTTTTGCTTTTTGTGGATAATATCTTCAGGTTTCTGCAGGCGGGAGCTGAGATATCCAGCCTCTTGGGGCGCATTCCTTCCGAGACCGGTTATCAACCCACGCTTGTCTCTGAGGCAAGCGAGTTCCACGAGCGAATCAGGCCGTCTTCTTCGGGAGGAGGATCGATTACCTCTGTTGAGGCGGTCTATATCCCCGCGGATGACCTTACCGATCCGGCGGTAGTTACCATCTTCAGCTTCCTGGATTCGGTTATGGTACTTTCCCGCCAGAGGGTGCAGCTGGGCCTTTATCCGGCAATTGACCCGTTAATGTCTTCAAGCGCCAACCTCGACGCGGATATAGTCGGCAGGCGCCATTTTGATACCGCGGCCGAGGTTCTGCGCGTCTTGCAGAGATACGAAGAATTACGAAAGTTAGTTATCGTTATCGGGGTTGATGAACTTTCCGGAGGAGACCGGATTATTTATGAAAGGGCGAGGAAATTGCAGAATTTCCTCACCCAGCCGTTTTTTGTCGCCGAGGCATATACCGGAAAGAAGGGGGAATACGTTACTATAGAGCAGACGCTGGATGGCTGCGAGAAGATTATCTCCGGCCACTTTGACCGAAGGCCGGAAGGAGATTTTTATTTGATCGGGACAATCTGATGCAAAAACCGGTTAAGCGAATAGGCGAGATTCTTGTTGCCAAGGGTTTTATTAACGAGGCGCAGCTGGCAAGCGGGCTTCTGGAGCAGAAGATAAATAATGTCTTCTTGGGAGAGATTCTGATAAAAAGGGGATGGCTTACCGAGCGCCGTCTTCAGGAGGCATTATCTGAACAATTTGGCATACCCCTGGTAAACATTAAGGACCAGCGCGTTGATTTGGAGCTGGCGCGTACCTTTGCTTCATCGTTAGTCGTTGACCAGAAGTGTTTTCCGCTTTCTAAGGGCGACAATTCTATCACCATTGCCATAGTTAACCCTTTAAACGCGCAGGCAATGAGCGAGGCGGAAGAGGCGGCAAGGCCGCTTGAGGTTAATTTTGTGCTGGTTCCCGAGGAGGACTTTCAGGAGCTTTTGAAGAAATACCGCATGCAGATCAGCCAGAATATTCTCAAGATGCTTAAGAAAGACAAGCAATGACCAAGATAGACTCTATTCTGTACGAGGCCTTAATCGCGCAAGGCGCGATTGCCAAAGAGCTCCTTACGGCGCTGGTTAAGGATGCCAAAGACAGCCCTCAGGCGTTGGGCGCGCTCCTGTTATCGCGTAAGCTTATCTCTGAGAAAGAGCTTCTCGCCCTGTTTGCAAACGAGTTAAAACTTGATTTTATAGAGGCGCGGTCTCTTGCTATAGGCAAGGCGGTTATAGATAAGGTCCCTTTGCGAATCGCCTCCTATTATAAGTTTCTGCCGGTGAAAATACACGGCCGGGTTCTGACTATCGGCGTGGCATATCCCCTGGAAGTAAAAACCCAGGATGAAATCAGGACCCAGCTTGGCTACGATATCGAAATGGCGCTTGTCTTATCCGCTGATATAGAAGAGGGGCTGAAAAAATATTACGGCTTTGCCACCGAGACCCTGGAAAAGATTTCTCCCGCGGGCGCCGCTAAAGAAGAGAAGCTCTCCGAAGGGTTTTCCCATGAGGCGGTGGAGGATATAGAGAAGTTAGCCGATGACGCCTCGGTAATAAAATTAGTCAACCAGATAATTTTAGAAGGATGGAAAAGGCGCGCTACCGATATCCATATTGAGCCGCACCGGGGCGGCGTATATTTACGTTACCGGGTGGACGGGCTTCTCTGCGACGCGAATATCACCGGAGAAATCAAGGGCTTCTTAAACGCCATAATCTCAAGGATAAAGATTATGTCCAACCTTAATATCGTGGAGCGCCGCCTGCCTCAAGACGGCCGGGCCATAGTGAAGGTCCAGGAGCAGATGCTTGACTTAAGAATTTCTACCATCCCTACGCCTTTCGGTGAAAGCGTGGTTATTCGAATCCTGCCTGCCAGCATGCTCTTTAGCTTGGAGAAGCTGGGCTTAAGCAAAAGAGAGTTAGGCGTCTTTGAGCTCTTGATTCAAAAGCCGCACGGGATAATTTTTGTTACCGGGCCTACCGGAAGCGGAAAAACCACCACCCTCTACGCCTGCTTAAGCAGAATCAATACCCGCGATCATAAAATTATCACCATAGAAGACCCTATTGAATATGAGATGTCAGGCATTACCCAGATACAGGTCATGCCTGAAATCGGCTTAGATTTTGCCCGGGGGTTGCGCAGTATCTTAAGGCATGACCCGGATGTGATTATGGTAGGCGAGGTGCGGGACTTAGAGACCGCGGAAATTGCCATCCGCGTGGCCCTGACCGGCCACCTGGTTTTTTCCACTCTACATACTAACGACGCCGCAAGCGGTATTACCCGGCTGATGGATATCGGGGTAGAGCCGTATTTATTGGCCTCAAGCGTAGAGGCGTTTATCGCCCAGCGCCTCATCCGGATTATTTGTAACAGCTGCAAACATGAAGATAAGACGGTGCCCGTAGAGCTAAAAAACCAGATTGCCCTTGAACTGGGGATAAGATTATCCGAGGTAAAGATTTACCGGGGAAAAGGCTGCTCTGACTGCAATTTTACCGGTTTTTTCGGCAGGGCGGCAATTTATGAAATATTGTTACTGGATAACCAGATAAAGGATTTAATCTTAAAGAAAGCCTCAGCTACCCAGATTAAAAAAACCGCCCTTAGTAAAGGAATGCGTCCCCTTCGCCAGGATGGTTGGCAGAAGGTTATTTCAGGGCTAACCACGCCCGAGGAGATAATGAAAGCGACTCCTGCCTCTCAGGGCAGCCAGGCTGAAGCGGAGACGGAAGCCGCGCCGCCAGAGTTTAGAGGGGGAGGCGCTCAAGAGGAGGCAGCCGCCGGCTCAGAAAAAAGGGTATTTAAGCGGCTCAATAAGAAGATTGATGTGTATTATAAGGTTCTTGAGTCAAAAGAGGGGCTGATCAGCCGCGGATTGACCGCGGAAAGCTTAAGTATGGCCAGGGATATCTCTGCCGGAGGGGTTCTTTTTACCTCCGAAAAACCTGTCGCCTTAAGCTCTGTTTTGGATATAAAGGTTGAAATTCCCGGCTCCGATGAGCCGGTAGAGTGCCTGGCCAGGGTAGTCAGGGTTGAGGAGATTGAGGCGAATAAGAGCTATGACATCGCGGTCTGTTTCCTGGATATCTCAAGCGGACAGAGAGCCAGGTTGAATAAATACGTGGAGGATGAGTCCTGATGCCTACCTATAAATACCGCGCCAAGAAGGGGCCTGAGGATATTATTGAAGGCAAGATTGAGGCGCTTTCAGAGAAGTCCGCGGTAGAAAAGTTGAGCCAGGCAGGGTATCTTCCCGTACGCATAGAGTTAGACATCCGGCACGGGGAATCCCCGAAAGCCGCGGTAAGCAAGCCCCGGGAAGGCGGCAATAGCCATAAGAGAGTGAAATCCCGGGAAATCACGGTATTGAGCCGTGAATTGGCAAGCCTTTTAAAATCCGGCGTGCCCATATTGAAGGCCTTAGATATAATTTCCGGGCAATCGGGCCATTCCCGCCTAAAGGATATCATTTGTAGCATTCGTAATGATATAAAGGAAGGGTCAGCTTTTTCCTCATGCCTCCTTAAATATCCCGCGATATTTAACCCTGTATTTATAGCGCTCATCAAAAGCGGCGAAGACGGCGGCTCCCTGCCGCAGGCGCTTCTTAGAATCGCGGAATACCGCGCTCGCCAGGAAGAGATGCTTTCGCGCTTGCGTATGGCCCTTGCCTATCCGGTTTTTATGGCGGCAGTGGGAATAGCCACGGTAATCTTTATGCTTACCTACGTAATGCCTCGGCTTACCGGGTTATTCGTTAATACCGGTCAGCACCTGCCCTTGCCCACTCAAATTATGATTTCGGTAAGTTCATCCCTGCGCCATTGGGGATTCTGGATTGTTTTGGGTGTTTGCGCCTTTATTCTCATCGCTAAGCGCCAGCTTATAACGCCTTCGGGAAGATTATTATTAAGCTCAGTTAAGCTGCGTTTACCCTTATTCGGGAAATTTATCTTAAAGGGCGAACTTGCCCGCTTCAGCCGCACCCTTGAATTGTTGATCAAAAACGGCATTACCATATTAAAGGCGCTGGATATAGCCATTCCGGTCCTAAGCAATGATATTATCAAGAATCAGCTAAGGAAAAGCGTAAAAGATTTGCAGGCGGGCGGTTCTTTCGGCAAGAGCCTTAAGGATTCAAAGCTCTTTCCGCATTTCATGGCTAATCTTATCGCGGTGGGAGAAGAATCCGGCCGCTTGAGCGATTCCCTCCAGGAGATAGCCGACAGCTACGAGAGGGACACTGACGAGCAGATGCGGGTTATGTCAAGCCTGCTTGAACCCCTGATGATTCTAATTATCGGTTCGATAGTGGGATTTATTGTGGTAGCGATGTTACTGCCAATATTTGAGATCAATACCTTTGCCGGATAAAATACCAGGGAGGAAATCCGATGGCGGATGAGATTAAAAAAAGAGTCCTGATTATTGATGATGATACGGTGGCCTTGAACAGCCTGAAGGAATTGCTGGCGCTCTCGGGATACGCGGTAGAAACGATTCAGGATACGAAAGGCGACATTATGCGCAGGATCAAGGCATTTAGCCCGCATATTATCCTGCTTGACTTGCTGATGCCG
>SCPY01000207.1 GCA_004299495.1 bacterium
ATCTTAAACGAAGGTTCGGGAGCCCAATTTGACCCTGAGATTGTAAAGGCATTCCTGCAGATAATGCAGAAAAAGAAATAATCCGATGCAGAAGAAAACAGCGCGGGTGGTTATAGCCGATGATAATGCCGATATCAGGCAGACATTAAAGGATATATTGACGGAGGCCGGATATCTTGCGGATACCGTAAAGGATGGCTATGAGCTTGTGGGTTACCTCAAGAAAAACGAGCCTGAAATTATCGTCCTTGACCTGATGATGCCTGAGAAAAACGGCATTGAAGTCTTTGATTGCCTGAAATGCATCAGGCCGACGTCCAAAGTGATAATTTATACCGCCTTTCATAAGTACGAGGCTTCTTTGTTTGCCCGCATTGCCGACAGGTTCGTCCTTAAGGACGCTTCGCCGCAAAAACTCCTGGATGCCATAAAAGACCTGGCTTAGGCCTTTTGCCCGCGCTATCCAGCCAGCCCCAAATAATTACTTGCAAAAAGCATAAAAAGGTCTATAATTTACCCCGTGATTAGTGAAAATCTATCCCTGGTGAGGGAAGGAATTCATTCTGCCTGCGTCAATGCCGGCAGAAACCCTCAGGAGATAACCGTTGTGGCAATCAGCAAAGGCAGGGTATTGGGGCAGATAGAAGAGGCAATCGCTTTAGGCATACACAATATCGGCGAGAGCAAGGTCCAGGAGGCCCTTCCCAAATATAACGCGTTGCGCGCGCCGCAAGGTGTAATGTGGCATATGGTCGGACGGCTCCAGACAAATAAGGTAAAGGACGCGGTGGGAATCTTTGATTTGATCCATTCGCTTGACAGCCTGCGCCTGGCGTTAGAAATCAACAGGCAGGCGGGGAGATTGGGCAAGGTTCAGGATGTGTTGGTTGAAATAAAGACCTCTCCGGAAGAGGCCAAGTCAGGCCTGGGGCCGGATGAAGCTCCGGAGGCGATTAAGCAAATGGCAGAGCTTAAAAATATTAATATTCAAGGGTTAATGACCATCGCGCCTCAGGCAGATAATCCGGAAAGAGCCAGGCCGTATTTTAGGATGCTTAGGAAGCTGCAAGATAAGATTAACGCTAAGCGCGATACGCATAACGCGCTGCACATTTTATCAATGGGAATGAGCGGCGATTTCCAGATAGCTATAGAAGAAGGCGCGACGATGGTGCGGCTTGGCCGGGCCATTTTTGAAGGGCAGGATAAATGCAGCGCGTTGGAATAATCGGTTATGGAAATATGGGCTCAAGCATAGCCCAGCGCGTCAAAAATCAATACAAGGTTTATGTCTTTGATAGAGATAAGAATATAACCAGCGGCTTAAAGGATATAGAGGTATTACCCAGCCTGAAAGATTTAACCGTCCAGGCGCAGATTGTTATTCTGGCCGTAAAGCCCCAGGATTTGGATGCCGTTTTAAACGAGATTAAAGATTATGCGCAGGGAAAAACGATTATTTCCGTCGCGGCAGGGATGCCTACCGCATATATTGAAAAAGCTTTGGGCAATGTAAAAACGATAAGGGCAATGCCTAATATGGGGGCAAGGATTGGCAAATCGGTAACTTGTTTATCTAAAGGAGCGTTTGCCTCTGAAGAAGAATTTTTGTACGCGCGGGAATTATTCAATTTATTAGGCGCAACCCGAAATATAAATGAAGATTTAATGAACGCGGTTACCGCTGTTTCGGGAAGCGGTCCGGCATATTATTTTGATATGATTGAAGCAAGGCCGCGGGAATATAAGAATCAGCCCCGGAAGTTTTTAAGAGATTTTATCCATCTGCTTACTGAGGCGGCAAAGAGCGCCGGTTTTGACTACCGGGAGGCAAAAACATTGTCTACGCTTACCGGAAATTGCGCCGAGGCGCTTCTTTCTGAGACAGGACTGCCGCCTATTCAGTTGATTAAGCAAATTGCCTCAAAAGGCGGGACTACTGAGGCCGCTTTGGAAGTGTTACATAGAGGGGGTTCCTTAAAAGAAGCGGTAGGGGCGGCCTTAAAAAGGGCGCAAGATTTGTCCAGAAAGGAATTTTGATATGGCAAAAATCGGCATTATCGGCGGAAGCGGTTTGTATGACATTGAGGGCATAAAAAATGTCAAGCGCGTAACCGTGGAAACCCCATTTGGAAAGCCCTCAGACAAGTATATCCTTGGAGAGCTGATGGGCAGAGAGGTGGTATTTTTGCCGCGCCACGCGGCCGGCCATCGCGTAAGCCCCTCTGAGATTAATTACCGGGCAAATATCTACGGAATGAAGAAGCTTGGCGTGGAAAGAATCATTTCCTTATCCGCTTGCGGTTCGCTAAAGGAAGAGTTTAAACCTTTGGACTTTGTGATTCCGGACCAGTTTGTAGACCGCACTAACCAGTCGCGTAAAATGACCTTTTTTGAAAAGGGTATCGTGGCGCATATCAGCTTTGCCGAGCCGGTATGCGGAGAATTGGCCAAAATCGTTTATGACGCGGCTATAAGTTCATCCGTTATCGTGCACAGAAAAGGGACATATATCAATATGGAAGGCCCCGCATTTTCTACCAAGGCGGAATCTTCGCTTTACCGCCAGTGGGGGATGGATATTATCGGGATGACCAATATGGCTGAGGCAAAATTGGCGCGGGAGGCGGAAATTTGTTATTGCAGCCTTTGCGCGGTTACCGACTATGATTGCTGGTATGAAAGCGAAGAGGCGGTTACGGTTGAGATGGTGATTGCCAATCTCAATAAAAATATCCAGAACGCAAAAACCATCTTAAAGAACTTAATCCCGGGTTTACCCGAGGCGCGCGCCTGCTCTTGCGCCACCGCGCTCAAAGACGCGATCATCACCGACAGAAAACGTATTCCTAAGAAGATAAAAGAGGACCTGAAAATAATTATTGGGAAATATTTTTAGCGTGCAGCGTTTAGAGGACGGGGTATTAAAATATAGTTTTATAAATACCTATCCGCTATCCGCTATCCGCTATCCGCTAAAAAATGGACTATAAGCCAACCTTAAACCTGCCTTCAACAGCCTTCGCGATGAAGGCAAGCCTTAGCCAGAATGAGCCTAAAATGCTGGAATTCTGGCAGAATGAGGATATCTATGGCAAGATACGCCAGAAATATCAGGGCAAGACAAAATATATCCTGCACGACGGCCCGCCGTACGCCAACGGTAATATCCATATCGGCCATGCCTTAAATAAAATACTTAAGGATATTATTGTCCGTTTTAAGACTATGAGGGGTTTTGACGCGCCATACGTGCCCGGCTGGGACTGCCATGGTTTGCCGGTAGAGCACCAGTTGTTTAAGGAGCTTGATATCCCCAAAGAGCAGATTTCGCGCGTTGATTTCAGGCAAAAGGCCTATCAGTACGCGATGCGGTTTGTGAATAGCCAGAAGGAAGAGTTTAAGCGCCTGGGAGTATTCGGCGAATGGGTTAATCCCTATCTTACGCTGGATAAAAATTATGAATATCAAGCAGTCTTGGCGCTGGGCGAGCTGGTAAAGCGCGGGTTTATCTACCGCGGCCTTAAGCCGGTAAACTGGTGCGCGGCTTGCGAGACCGCCCTTGCCGAGGCAGAGGTGGAATATGAGGATAAAAGTTCTCCTTCTATTTACGTGAAATTTAAACTAATTGACAGCCAAAGACTATCAACTGACTCTTTTTTAGTTATCTGGACCACTACCCCCTGGACGCTTTTTGGCAATGTGGCGGTGGCAGCGCATCCGGATTTAGAGTATTCTTTAGTACGCACAGAAAAGGGAAACTTGGTAATTGCCAAGAGCCTTCTGCCGCGGGCCTTCAAGGATATTGGAATAGATGAGGATAATGCCCGGATTCAAAAAACACTTTTCGGCAAAGAGCTGGAGGGTTTAGGCTACCAGCATCCTTTTCTTAGTGATGCTATTTCAAGAAGAGTGGTTTTGGCGGATTATGTATCCCAGGAAGAAGGCACAGGCCTGGTGCATATTGCCCCTGGCCACGGCCAGGAAGATTACCTTGTGGGGCTTAAGTACGGTTTGCCCATACTTATGCCGGTAGATTCAAGAGGAAGATTCGACTCAAGCGTATCGGAGTTCAAGGGCCAGGGAGTGTTTGCGGCGAATAAAGGAATAATTGAAAAATTGCGCGCGCATGACTGCCTTTTATTCTCAGGCCAAAAACAGCATGCCTATCCTCACTGCTGGCGCTGCAAGAATCCCGTAATCTTCCGGGCAACCAAACAGTGGTTTTTAAATATAGGCCATAACGAACTAAGGAAAAATCTGAACAGCGCGATTATGAATGATATCAGTTTTATCCCGGAGTCAGGCAGGGAGAGAATTAAGGCGATGGTAGGCTTGCGCCCGGACTGGTGCTTGTCGCGCCAACGCTACTGGGGCGTGCCAATTCCGGCGGTGCGCTGCGTGAATTGCCAGGAGGAATTGCTTTTGCCCGAAGTAGTGGATAATTTCGCGGATAAGGTTTTGAATGAGGGAAGCGATGCCTGGTTTAAGAACGATATAAATTCATTCTTGCCCAAGAATTTATCCTGTCCCAGCTGTAAGAGCGGCAAATTCACCCGGGGTGAGGATATTTTAGATGTATGGTTTGACTCAGGGGTAAGCCACCGGGCGGTATTGATGGCTAATCCGTCCCTGGAATATCCTGCCTCACTCTATCTAGAGGGATCTGATCAGCACCGCGGCTGGTTTCAGGCCTCACTCATACCTTCAATGGCTATAGAGGGTAAATCCCCATTTAAGGCAGCGCTCACCCACGGTTTTGTGGTTGACGGGGAAGGTAGAAAGATGTCAAAATCTACCGGTAATGTGATTGCCCCTCAGGAAATCATTAGGGAATATGGGGCGGATATCCTAAGGCTCTGGGCGGCATCCAGTAATTACAATGAGGATGTGAGGGTTTCTAAGGATATTCTGCTTCGCCTCACTGACGCCTACAGGAAGATTCGTAACACCTTCAGGTTTTTATTAGGCAACCTGAATGATTTTTCTTCCGATAAGGACAGGGTTGAGCATAGCCGGATGCGCGAGATTGACCGTTATAGCGTATCTCTTATGTATACGCTTTTAAGAAGAATTACCAAGCACTACGAGGCCTTTGAATTCTATAGAATTTACCAGGAGCTCTATCAATTCTGCAATGTGCAGTTATCTAATTTCTACCTGGATATTATTAAAGATTGCCTCTACACCTTTAAGAAGGACGGCCTCCCGCGGCGTTCCGCTCAGACAGCGATGTATGAAATGCTTTTATGTTTGGTAAAGGCAATCGCTCCGATACTTCCCTTTACTGCCGAAGAAATCTGGCAGCGTATCGCCGCTGTCCAGGGTGTAGCGAGCGTGCACCTGTCGGAGTGGCCGGAGTTAAAAGATAAATATATTGATGACGAGCTGGAAAATAGATGGTATAATCTCATCCAATTCAGGGCAAGGGTGTCAAAGGCGCTGGAAGAAAAGAGGGAAGCCCAGGGGATAGGAGATTCGCTTGAGGCGGAGCTTATTATCGGAGTGGCCGAAGAAAGCGATTTCTTGTGGCATTTTGAAAAGGATTTGGCGGAAATTTTCATTGTTTCCGCGGCCCGCCTGGAGAAATCGCCTGAGACAAACATCCGCGTGCTCAAGGCCTCGGGCGGCAAGTGCCCCCGCTGCTGGAATTATTCTTCGGAGATTGGGGCGGACGCGCGGCATCCCGAGATTTGCCCTAAATGCGTAAGAGCAATCACAGAATAGAAAATATTTATAATTAAAGGAGGGTTGTTCAGAATGGCTAAGATGTTAAAGAAAGAGGCGATGCAATACCGGCAGGCCCTTTTAAAGCTTAAAGATCGGATTACCGATGATGTGAAGCATATTTCAGAAGACGCTTTGAAGAAATCCCCGAAAGAGGCATCCGGGGATATCTCCGGTTACTCCCTGCATATGGCGGACCTGGCAACCGACGCCTATGACAGGGAATTTTCCCTCGGCCTTGCTTCCAATGACCGCAATGCCCTTTTGCAAATAGATGATGCCTTAAAAAGAATTGAGGAGGGTGTCTTTGGGGTTTGCGAGAAATGCCGTAAGCCCATAGCCAAAGTCCGCCTAAAGGCTTTGCCTTTTGCCCGTCTTTGCCTTAAGTGCCAACGCTTTCAAGAAAAACCTTAGCCTTTTTCGCCTGGCTGGTTGGCCTTTTTGTCGTGTGGATTGACCAGCTCAGTAAGGCCTATGTATCCGGCGCCTTTGCCGTAGGCGAAACGCTCCCTGTAATCAAGGGTGTCCTTCATCTCTCTCTGGTCCATAACACTGGGGTTGCCTTTGGTTTATTCAGGGATCATAATACCCTTCTATCTATTCTTTCCTTAGCGGTTATCATTTATATCGCCCGGGACTCTCTGTCGCGTAAAAAAGACAGGAACCTATGCCGGCGCGTTGCCTTAGGCCTTATCCTGGGAGGAGCGAGCGGAAATCTTATTGACCGGATACGGCTGGGTTATATCGTAGATTTTCTGGACTTTCGCGTCTGGCCGGTGTTTAATATCGCTGACAGCGCCATCACCATAGGAATTATTTTACTGGCCATAGAAATACTTTTTCAATCCGGACGCGTAACGCGAAATGTATCCCATACTTCTTAAAATCGGTTTTATCCATATCTACAGCTACGGGTTGATGGTAGGATGCGCTTTTTTTATCAGCGCCTTTTGTTTAAGCAGAAGAGCGGCAAGGGCAGGATTTAAGGAAGATTTTTTCTGGAATTTATGCTTCTGGGTTTTAATCGGCGGCATCTGCGGCGGCCGACTGGCCTATATTATTTTGAATTTTCAATTTTTCCTGGATAACCCGCAGGAAATCCTGATGCTCTGGCATGGAGGGTTGGCCTGGTATGGAGGGCTCTTAGGAGGTGTACTTTGCGCTTTATTCTATGTAAAACTGAAAAAGGAGAGGATTGGAAGGGTATTAGATGAGCTTGCGCCTTTTGTGGCGTTGGGCCATTCTATCGGAAGAATAGGATGCTTTTTAAACGGGTGTTGTTACGGCCGTCCGGCGGCTTGGGGAATATATTTCCCTGCGCATAACGATTACCTTATCCCTGTCCAGCTTTTTTCTTCTCTTGACCTTCTGGCTGCCTTTATAATTCTAAGAGTAATACAGGAAAGGGCGCATAGGCAAGGGTTTGTTTTTGTTGCTTATCTTTTGCTCTCTTCGCTTGAGCGGTTTCTTATGGAATTCCTGCGCAACGATTCCGCTCCCATATTCTACGGACTGACCATCTTCCAAATCATCAGCGCATCCATTTTCTTTATCACGCTATGCCTATGGACTATAATTTTGTGGTTACAGAAGAGGAATCCGGCAAGCGCTTAGATATATATCTAAGCGAAAAAATCAAAGGATGCTCGCGCACCCTTATCCAGCGGCTGATCTTCAACAAAGAGGTCCTGGTAAGCCATGCATTTCCCGATGAATCAAAAGCCTTATGTCCTAAATCCCACTATAAGGTTAATCCCGGCGATGCTATCCATTTCGTAATAAACGAGAGCAAGCCAGCGCTCCTGGTTCCCCAGGACATTCCTTTAAAAATAATCTATGAAGACGATTGCATCCTGGTGATTGATAAGCCTTCCGGATTAACTGTGCATCCCGGAGCAGGCAGCAGATCCGGCACGCTGGTGAACGCGCTCCTTTCATATACTAAGAATCTCTCTACCGTTAACCCTGAGCGGCCCGGTATAGTGCATCGTTTAGACAAGGAAACATCCGGCTTGATGGTGATAGCCAGGAATAACGCGGCTCATCTTAATCTCGCAAAGCAATTCTCCGCGCATACCGTAAAGAAAAAATACGTTGCCCTTGTGAATGGCAGGGTGGAGTTTGACGAAGGAGTGATTGATCTGCCTATTGGCAGGCACAAGGGAGACTTTCGCCGCCAGGCAGTGAGTTTTGTTGATTCCAGGCCGGCGTTCACCGGCTACAAGGTTTTGAAGCGCTTTGATGACGCTACGTTCCTTGAGCTTGCTCCTCAGACCGGCAGGACCCATCAACTACGGGTGCATCTTGCGCACATCGGCCATCCCATCTTAGGCGATTCTAAATACGGCAGGCCATCGGACTTCGGGCGCTTGGCTTTACATGCCATGGAGCTTGGTTTTAGGCACCCGGAAAGCGGCGTATTTGTCAGCTTTACCTCTGAGTTACCAAAGGAGTTTATAGGGGCCCTTAAATAATCAAAAAAACGCTTGCATTTCTCAAACTCATTGGTATAATTGCAGGTTAGGGTCTTTTCATAAAGGTACAGTGAGCATAGTTGTAAGGAAAACGGAGGTGTAGTATGGCGGATAAGGTAAGAGGTCCGGCATCGGGAATAATTCTTATTCTGCTTCTCATTGTGGCGGTTGGCGCGGCGGCATTAGGTTTTCTTGGTTTGCAGAAGGAAAAGGAGCGCAATGCCCAGCTTACAGAAGATATAACACAGCTTGAGGTTAAAAAGCGCTCAGCTGAGCAGGAAGCGGAGAGCCTTAAGGTCCAGATTGTAGATTTAAAGCGGCAGATTGAGCAGCACCAGGCAATGATTAAGGAATCTAACAACAAGGCTGCTTCGCTTGATGACGCGCTATCTGTTGAAAAGAAAGCTAGGGAGGACGCGCTTCTGGAAGTCGAAAAACTTCAGCAAGAAGCCGCGTCTTTAAGAGATGCCAAATCAAAGTTAGAGGCTGATTTAAAGGCAAGCGGTGAAAAGGTGGTGTTTCTTAAGGGTAAGCTCGACCTCTTTGAGTCTAACCAGCAAAAATTGAAAGCAGAGCAGGCCGCTGTGCCGGAAGCCGCTCCGAAAGCCGAGGCTCCGGCTGTGCAATTGAAGAAAATTGTTGTTTCTCCGGCAGAAAGCGCGCCGGCCGGCGTTCCTGTCAAATCAGCCGCGGCTGATACCGCGGCGCCTTCCGTACCCGCGCCGCTTGAAGGCAAGGTATTGGTGGTAAATGAGGAATACGATTTTATTGTGATAAGCCTGGGTAAAAACGATAATATCGCTGTTGGCGATATGGTGGAGATCCTGCGCCAGGACAAGAAAATCGCGGATGCCAAGATAGAAGAAGTCAGGGATACTATGTCGGTAGCTATGCCGCTTGAGCAGGGCATGATTAAGAATATCAAGCAAGAAGACAGGGCGCTGGTAAGTTAATTTTTAAGATACGGAGAATTAGTGGGAAAGCTAATCAGGTTTTTTGAAGGCGTAAGGCGCAGGACAAATTATGTCTTAGGGCTCTTTTCTAACGACATGGGCATCGACCTGGGAACAGCCACTACCTTAGTTTATGTCAAGGGCGAAGGGATTGTGTTATGCGAACCTTCGGTGGTGGCGGTTGAGAAAGGCACTAGCCGGGTCCTGGCGGTGGGCCTTGAAGCCAAGCGGATGCTGGGTAGGACTCCCGGGGATATCCTGGCAATCCGGCCGATGAAGGATGGCGTTATCGCCGATTTTGAGATTACCGAGGCAATGCTGCGTTATTTTATTAAAAAGGCCCAAAGCCGCAGGGTCCTGGCAAGGCCGAGAATGGTTATTGCCATACCCTCCGGCATTACCGAAGTGGAAAAAAGGGCGGTGAGGGAGTCCGCGGAGCGGGCAGGGGCCGGATCCATCTATCTGATCGAAGAACCAAAAGCGGCGGCAATAGGTGTTGGCCTTCCTATTCAGGAGCCGATAGGGAATATGATTATTGATATCGGCGGCGGAACAACCGAGATCGCGGTGATTTCCCTGGGGGGGCTGGTTTTTTCCCGCTCTATCCGCATCGGCGGCGACGAGATGGACCAGACCATCACCGAATACCTTAAAAAGACTTATAACCTGATGATAGGTGAGCGCACCGCGGAAGACATTAAAATAAAGATCGGCTCGGCTTATCCCCTGGATGAAGAATTGAGTTTAGAAATTAAGGGTAGGGACCTGATTGCGGGGCTGCCAAAAACTATCACCATAACCTCTGAAGAAATCCGGGATGCCCTCCGCGGCCCGATCCGCGCCATATTAGAATCAGTGAGAATAGTCCTGGAGAGGACTCCGCCGGAATTAGCCGCGGACCTGATTGAGCACGGAATTATGATGGCAGGAGGCGGCTCGCTTTTGCGCGGTTTAGACAGGTTGATTTCTGAAGAAACCGGGCTGCCGGTGCATATCGCCGATGACCCCTTGATCGCTGTGGCCATGGGAACAGGAAAGGTCCTGGATGAGACCAAATATTTCAGGCGCCTGACCGTTCCTACCAAGCTTCAACAATATTAGTCTGCCTCGCCCCGTAAGCTTGTGACGAAATCATCTTTGATAATTTCGTCACACTCGGCGGGATAATTCGCCCAAACAACTTACGTTCACTTCGCTCCGTAAGTTGCGGGCTCATTAAAAGTGTGCTCAAGATTCCCCAACGTAAACTTCCCCTCTTTACCGCAAGCCTTGTAGGCATCATCCTCATAGTTGTCTTTACCGCTTACCAGAAATCGCTGCTGTTGGATATGCTCGCTGCGCCCGCGGGCCTAAGTTCCGGTTTCATTACAGACGCCAGGGCAATACTTAATTATCGCTATTTCCTGAATGAGAATCAGCGGCTTGAGGGAGAAATCCTTAAATACCGTAAGGACGCGGTATTGCTCAAAGAGTTGACTCAGGAGAATGAGCGTCTGAAACAACTCCTTTCCTTTAAAGAGCAATCTCCTTATGCCCTGGCAGTTGCAAGGATAATCGCCAGGGATCCGGGTAATTGGTCAAGGGGCGTAGTCATTAACAAGGGCTTTAAGCAGGGAATAAGGCAGGGGAACGTGGTAATTACCGGGCTGGGGCTGGTAGGCAGGGTCTTTGAGGTATCCGCGAATACCTCAAAAATAATCTTGATTAGCGATATGGATAACGCGGTAAGCGCCCGGGTCCAAAGGACGCGGGAAGAGGGGATGGTATCAGGCACTCTTTTAGGCGGCATAGTGATGCGCTATCTGGAAAAGGGAAGCGATGCCTCCGCGGGAGATGTAGTCTTGACCTCGGGACTGACCGGGAACTATCCGGAGTCTATCCTGATCGGGGAGGTGCGGGAGGTAAAAAATGAGCCGCAAGGCCTGGGTAAGTATTGCGTCATAAAGCCGGCGGTAGATTTAGGCAGGTTAGAGGAGGTGCTGGTCATCATCCGGTGAACCGTACAATAGGTTATCTAAAAATAGCTTCTATGATCCTTGCGGCAGGCTGGCTGCAAATCGTCATCCTGCCTTCTTTGTGGCCTTTAAGGGTAAAGCCGGATTTACTTCTCATCGTAGCGGTAGCTCTGGCTCTTAAGGAGGGCAGCTATCCGCGGTTGATAGTGTTTGTCTTTTTGTGCGGCCTGCTCAAGGATGTCTTCAGCATGCGGCTTTTTGGATTTAACGCGCTTATGTTCTGCGTTTATGGCTCACTGGTGTATTTTCTTTCTCGCTCCCTGTATAGGGAAACTCCCTGGCTCGCATTTGTTTTCTTGAGCTGCGCCACCTTGGCCCATTATAGCCTTTTGAGCCTGATATTTTTTAGTCCGTATATTCTCATCGGCCTTTTTGAGGCGGTGGTTAACTGCCTTTTTTTGTCTTTGGCAGGGAGAGCTTATGCGCGTAAGTAAGATCAAAATCATAATCCTGGCATTATTCCTCATATTAATACTGCGCCTGGCGTACCTGCAGGCCGTCAAGGGTAATTTCTATTATTCCTTAAGCAATAAGAATTGTATCAGGGTTATCCCGGTGGGGGGCGCCAGGGGAAAGATACTGGACCATAGCGGAGAGCCTATCGCGGATAATCAGATTTCTTATTGCATTAGTATTCTGCCGATAGAATTCAGGCAAAGCAAGGAAACGATCTCTAAGCTGTCCGCGCTCATAGGCAAGCGGGCCGAACAGATAAATAAAATAATTAAAAATAATCTTATTTCCGCGTTTACCCCCATTATGCTGGAGAAGGGGGTGGATAAACGGACCGCGTTTCTGATTGAGGAGAATAAGCTGGACCTGCCCGGGGTCATCGTGCAGGTGTTGCCCGCGCGCAGCTATCCTTATAAGGGCGCCGCTGCCCATCTCTTAGGGTACCTGGGGGAAATAGACCGCTGGAGGATTACCCGGCTTAAAGATTACGGTTATAAAATTAAGGATATAATCGGTTTCGGCGGGATAGAGCAGCAGATGGAGCAGGTTTTACGCAGCCGCGAAGGAGGTACGCAGATTCAGGTTGACCACCGCGGAAGGGCCGTGCGTACCCTGGGTTTCCGCGCCTCCGCGGCCGGAGAAGACGTATCTTTGACTATTGACATAAAGATCCAAAAAATAATCGAAGATAGCTTCGCGGGTAGAAAGGGGGCCGCGGTCCTGATGGAGGCGGATACCGGCAGGATTATCGCGCTGGTGAGTTCTCCCGGCTTTTATCCCGGGGCATTTTTGGACGCGGAGAGCTCGGATTATATAAGGGGGATTTTGTCTAATTCCGACGCCCCGCTGCTGAACCGGGCTGTATCCGGGCAATATCCATTTGGTTCGGTGTTTAAGATTATTTCCACGGTCGCGGCACTGGAGAAGAAAAAGATAACCCCTGAGAAAAGATTTTTTTGCCCGGGGATGCTGATGGTTGGGCCTAAACAATTTAATTGCTGGAGTAGGCACGATTCCCAGGATTTAAGAGAGGCAATCGCGCATTCCTGCAATGTGTATTTTTACCATCTCGCCCTTATATTAGGCGCTGACTACTTAAGTGAGTACGCGCTTAAGTTTGGCTTAGGCAGGCCAACAGGGATTGACCTGCCGTATGAGGTTTCGGGCAATGTGCCTTCAATGCTGGCGCGCAGAATGAAACTGCGGAATTGGTATGACGGAGACACGGCAAATTTCGGTATCGGCCAGGGGGATTTATTGGTGAGCCCTGTTCAGGCGGTAAGGTTTATGTCCGCGATTGCCAATGGCGGAAAGCTCGTTACGCCGTATCTTATTGAGCGGGCCGCCGGAAAGGATAGCAGCCCAAAGCCGCCTATTCAGCTGGGAATAGACCGGAAATCCCTGCAAATCGCGATTGAAGGCATGAGGCAGGTCGTTAATCTTGATACGGGCACCGCGAACATCGGAGGATGGAGCGGCCTTAAGGTGGCCGGCAAAACCGGAACGGCCCAGGTGCATAATAAGCTGTCGCACGGCTGGTTTGTGGGGTTTTTCCCTTACGACAAGCCAAAAATAGTCTTTTGTTTTTTTCTGGAGAATACCGGCCCAAGTATCCACGCGGTTATTCTTGCCCAGCAGGTTTTCAACCGGATGAAAGAAGATAATTTAATGTAGAGGATGAGAAACTATACCGTACCTATCTGCGTCTTTATGATTACGGCCTTAAGCTTATTCACGCTTTATAGCGCCTCTTATGTAAAGGGCCCTTTCGTGGAAAGCTCTGTATTCCTGCGCCAGTCGCTCTGGATACTCTTAGGCTGGATTGCCTATTTGTTTTTTAGCCGCCTAAGCTATCGTAAGTTTGTGGGATTTATTTACCCTTTTTACGGGGGGGTTATATTTTCTTTGCTCCTGGTGCTGTTTGTCGGGGGGGTCCGTTTTGGGGCGCAGCGCTGGATAAAAATCTGGTGGTTTAATTTTCAGCCTTCGGAATTTGCCAAGCTTGCCATTATTTTAATCTTAAGCCGCTATTTCAGCCGAAAAGGGTTTGATGAAGTCAGGCTGAATGTGGGAAATCTTTCATTTTTTAAGGGCATGGTTGTGCCATTTTTAATCATCGCCATACCCTTCGCGTTGATTGTAAAACAGCCGGACCTGGGAACGGCGTTACTGCTTGTTTTTATTTTTCTGGCAATGGCCTATATGGCGGGGGTAAAATTTCGTTATATATTGTCGGTATTGGCTATGGGTGTTTTCTTTAGCCCCTTATTCTGGCATTTTCTTAAGGATTATCAGAAAGACCGTCTGATGGTTTTCTTAAACCCGGATTCCGACCCTCTGGGAGCGGGTTATACAATTATTCAGTCTCGGATAGCTATCGGCTCGGGGAGGTTGTTCGGAAAGGGCTGGCTTGCCGGGACCCAGGGCCAGCTGAATTTTCTCCCTGAGGCGCATACCGATTTTATCTTCGGGATTTTCTCTGAGGAGGCGGGGATGCTGGGCTGTATCCTGCTTATCGGGATTTATTTTACGCTAATCAGGGGCGCCTTTCTGGCAAGCGAGCGCGCGGAGGATAGCCTCGGAAGGTTCTTTTGTTTCGGGGTAGGGCTGATGCTGGCCCTGCAGGTGTATATTAATATCTCAATGACTATGGGGCTTTCCCCGGTGGTGGGGCTGCCGCTTCCCTTAATGAGTTATGGCGGCTCAAGCATGCTGGTGACCTTTATCGGCCTGGGGATAACGCAGAATATTATCAGGAGAGGATGACGCATACGGCCGGCACGCATAAGCAATGGTTAGAGGCAGCCCTGGCAAAAGTAAGAAAGCCCGGAAGATATCTCGGCAACGAATGGAATGCCGTTAAGAAAAACTTTTCTGGCCAAGGCCTGAGGTTCGCGATATGTTTTCCTAACCTTTATGAGATAGGGATGAGTAATCTTGGCCTGAGGATAATTTACGGCTTGCTCAACGAGCAGGAAGGCGTATCCTGCGAGAGGGTTTTCTTGCCGGATACGGATATGCGGGAAATCCTAAAACAGGAAAAGACCTCCCTGTTTTCTTTAGAATCTAAAACAGCCCTTAGCGAGTTTGATTTTATCGGCTTTGCCTTAAGCTATGAGTTAGATTATGTTAATGTCTTGGAGATTCTGGAATTGTCCGGCATTCCATTGCTGGCTAAAGACAGAAGTTCTGATTTTCCTCTGATTATCGGCGGAGGGTCCTGCGTGAGTAATCCCGAACCCCTGTCTGATTTTATTGACCTGTTTCTGATTGGAGAGGCGGAGGAGGCGCTCCTTGAAATTGTAGAAAGATATAAAAAGTTACAGGGCGCGCTCCGCGGGCCGCGGGTTAGTAAAGAAGAAATGCTCAGGGAATTGGCTTGGGTAGAGGGGGTATACGTTCCGTCTCTTTATGAGCCGGAATATGGCGAAAATAATTCCCTGAAAAGCTTTTCCGCGAAATATGCCGATACGCCCCTTACCGTCAATAAACGGATTGTTAAAGACCTCAACCGGGCATATTATCCCACCCGCTGGATTGTGCCTTATGTAAGCATTGTGCATGACCGCGCGGCAGTCGAGTTGATGCGGGGATGTCCCCACCGCTGTAATTTTTGCCAGGCCAGGAGCCTGTATTATTCGCTAAGGATGCGTTCTCCGGAAAGGGCGCTGGAATTAGCCAGGTCAATTGTTCAGTCCTCAGGATATGAAGAAATATCTCTCTTGAGCCTGTCCACCAGCGATTACCCTTTCTTAAGCAATATAATATGCTCATTAAGCGATACCTTTCAGGAAGAAGCGATTGCTATTTCCCTTCCTTCTCTGCGGCCAAAGAGTTATCTGGGCGCTTTAGCCGATTATCTCTCCAGGGTGCGTAAGACCACCTTTACCTTCGCGCCTGAAGCGGGAAGCGAGCGCCTGCGTAAAATTATTAACAAGAACTTTAGTATGGATGAGTTTTACGCGGCTATCCTTTCGGCGTATAAGGCCGGATGGCAGTCGGTAAAATTATATTTTATGATCGGCCTGCCGCAGGAAGAATATGTTGACCTGGACGGCATTCTGGAGATTGTCCGGGAGGTATCCCGCATGCGAAAGGATGTTTCGCGCTCTGCCGCCCAGGTGCGCGCGAGTATATCTTTTTTTGTGCCTAAGCCGCATACCGCCTTTGAAAGAGAGGCGATGGATTCCGAAGCTAATCTGCGCGCTAAAATTGCCTATTTGCGAAAGAAGGCCGGTGGATTACCGAGGCAGATTAAGCTTGACTTCCACGATCTGGAAAGCAGCCTGCTTGAAGCGGCATTTTCCCGCGGCGGGCGCCATCTGGGAAAGGTGTTATTGAGCGCGCATCGGAAAGGATGCCCCGACTCCCAGCAGCCGGCGCATCTTAGGGCTATGTTTTGGCAGGAAATCTTTAAGGGATGCTCCGAAACGCAGGAAGCATATTTGCGTAAGAGAGGCCAGGATGAGATTTTGCCCTGGCAGCATATTGATTTGGCGGATATGAGCTTGACGAAGGATACGGTAAAGAGTATAGTATAACAAAAGGAGGTGCGTATGGCTAAAATCGCATCATTGTATTCCCGCGGCATAAAGTATAAATTGACAATCGCGATTTGCCTTATCTCAATTATTCCCATCCTGGCCTGCCTGAATTATATATTCCCCAGCGTCTTTACCGGCTTTGTTTCCAAGGCGAATCTGCCGCTTGTCATCCTTATTCTGTTTTTTATTATCGTTTTGGGTATAAGGGTTATCAAGCAAATTATTGACCCCCTGGTGGCCTTAAGCCGGGATGCCAAGTTGATCGCCGGGGGAGATATCCATCGGCGCGTAGAGATTGAAAGTGATGATGAGGTGGGCCAGGTTGGGCAGGCCCTGAACCAGCTCACCGCGAAGATTAAAGAGAGTATGAATGAGCTTAAGGGCTATGGCACAAAAACAGCCCAAATAAACCTGGAAATCCAGAAGCGGATCGTGGCGATGTCGGGAATGCTGCAGTTATCAGACCTGATCTCCCGTCCGGCAAGCCTTGAGGAGATAGCGAACCTTTGCGTAGAAAAGCTTCAGGGCCTTGCCGGGTCATCTCTGGGATTTTTTCTGCGGATTGAAGACGGGAATATGGCGCTTAAGTCAGCCTACGGCATGCCGCATGGCTTGAGCGCTTCAATAAACCTATCGGGCAA
>SCPY01000208.1 GCA_004299495.1 bacterium
TAAGATTACCCTGTTTTTGCAGGGAAACCTTGACCTTCTTTTCCAGCTGGCGCAGGGCCTTGTCTTTTGATTCCTGCCCGGTGAGCCCTTTTGAAGGCGCGCCTAAGTTTAAGGCCTCCACTGTTTTTGTAAGGACGGGGGCGCTTTTGATTATCTGCACTTCTGTTTCCAGCCATCCCGGTATCTGCGCGGGAGGGAAATCAGACGGCAGGATGGATTTCTCCGGCAGCTCCACTAATATCAAAGAGGATGCCTGATAAGCCAATGGCGTCAAGCGGGTGCCGGCGATAACAATACCCAGGGCGCTAAAGAAAAAACCCAGGATAAATCTCTTTCTGCGGTAGAGTATCTCTAATAAATCCCTTAAACCCATTTCTTCATCCCCTATTTTTTCCATTGCGTCTCCTTGAGTTCTATTTTATCGCGTTTACATAGATTGCGGGGCTCACCTTATCCGTAAAGAACTTAATAAAGCTGTCTAATTTGGCAATGATATTACGCGGCAGATATACCACATCATCAGGCTCCAGGATCATATCCAATTCCGCCTCTTTTGTGCTTATGAGTTTTGTCAGGTTTATAACGAAGGCGTCGGGGCGGGGGGCCCTGCCGTTACGGATAACAACCACATTTTCCAGGCAGGCGGAGTTTTTATATCCTCCCGCCTGAATAATTGCCTTTAGGGCGGTAACTTCCCCCGTAAAGGGATAAGCCCCCGGCGTTACCGCCTCTCCTAAAACCCAGATTTTTTTACTGCCGAAACCGGTGACTATAACCGTTACCTTCGGCTCCTTAATCTCCTTAGAAAGCTGGAGGGCAAGCTGTTGGCCTAATTGTTGAGCGGTCAAGCCTTCCGCTTTTATTTCCTCTTTGACTAAAGGAAAGGAAATCTTTCCGTCAGGGCGCACGGTAAGCGGCCGGCTAAGTTCCGAAAACCCCCATACGGAAATTTCCAGGGTGTCGCCTTTGCCGATGATATACGTGAGCTCATCCAGCGCCAGGCAGGGTTTTATAATCAGCAATGCCAGGAGCGCGAAGATATAATTTCTTTTCATTTTTCCTCCTATGGGCCCTTAAAGTTGCGGCTCAAGGGCCGTTGTGGCAATAAAAAAAGCCGGACTGACCCGTTTAAAGTCAATCCGGCAAGTATCTCGTGGCGTTCCTGATTACCCCCTAATCAGGAGAACCGGACTTAAGAAGCACTTTTAAAAACTTTATATTAAGTATACCTTAAAAAAAGCCTTTGTCAAGCGAAATTTTAGGCTTTATAAACCGTATCCCCTGCCCTTACCCTTGAAGTAACCAATAAACCGATTTCATCGCCCTTTTTTGCTTCATTTATGGGCTTGTGGTCTATCTGCATAGAGCTTACGTTTTCGGTAAGGTCAGTGGTGTGGCCTTTTACGCGGATTTGGTCGCCAACCTTAAGAGGCGCCTTTAGGGCGATCACAGCGGCGTTAACGTGAGGAAAGAAATGGGTAATTTTACCGATTGCGCCGCGCTCGGCTGGCTTCCTACTTGCTTTTTTTTGTTTGGCTGGCCTTTTCGTCTTAGCGGCCTTTTTGGGAGCCGCCTTTTTCGCGGGTTTTTTAAGGGCAGGTTTTTTCTTTTTGATTGTTTTGGGCGCTTTTTTGATTATCTTCTTCTTGGATGGTTTATTCTTAGGGGCGCTTTTTTTCTTTTTTAGCGGCATACGTATCCTCCTTCTCTCTGCGTCCGTAAAGGTCAGGCCGAAGGGGCAATGGTTAATAGGGAATCATACTCTCCGTAAGGATTTATTTCCGTAGTAGGGTTGCCGGGGTCGGATATCCATTTGCCGTCTACCACAAAGCGGTAGCGGTATTGCCCGGGCTTTAGCTTCATCCGGACGGACCAGGTTCCGTTGTTGCTGTTTGCCATCGCGCTTGTCGCGTCCGCGCGCCAGCCGTTAAAGTCTCCGGCCACGAAGACATCTTTTGCTCCGGGAAGGTCCACCTTAAGGGTTACATCGGTAAGCCGGGGCAGGTGTTTTTTCACCAGCTCCCTCATTTTATCCTGTAAGGGGGCCGCTTCCTTTTCCTGTTTTATTATTTCCTTGGCTAAGCTGTAATAATCCTTTGCCCCGCGGCTGTATTTGTCATATGCCAAGACCGACACTCCCGAGGACTGCGACTCCTTGAGTTTCACGTTTACGTGTATGATGGTAGAAAACATATTGCGGCTGAATTTATTTCTCATTTCCGCCAGAATCTTGAAGGCGAATTTCAGCCGGGAGTCGAAAATGGTTACCAGCACGCGGTAGCTAACCTGGCGGCTTAGCCGCTCCTTAATTAAGGCGATGATGTCTATGAGGCGGGATAGCCCATCCACGGAAAAGCGGCTGGGTTCAGCGGGAAGTATTACCTCTTGGGCGGCACAGATGGCATTTACCGTTAAGATGCCTAAGTTTGGCGGGCAATCTATCAGGCAGTAGTCGTATTCGTTGGTAAAGCTGCTCAAGGTTTCCTGCAGGCGGCTCTCGCGGCTGATTTCGCCTGCCAGCTCCTGCTCCAGGGTGGAGAGCATAATATGGGAAGGCGCGATATCAAAGTTGCTGTCCACATTGACGATGATGTCTCTTATGTCCGACTTTTGGGTTGAAAGCTTGGAGAGGCAGTCGTAGATGCTGGTTTTGCTTTGCACGTTCAGGCCGGCTGTGGCATGCGCCTGGGGGTCAAAATCAATCAGGAGTACTTTTCTGCCGTTAGAGCTTAGGGCCGCCGACAAATTGACCGCGGTGGTGGTTTTGCCGCAGCCTCCCTTTTGATTGGCAATCGCGATTACCCGCATAGATTCATCCCTCCCCTTGCGTAAACCTTATCTCATCAATATACACACAATCTTCCTTATTTTCCGCGTTCCATTCTTCGACGATAAAAGATACCCGGCTTAAGGTGTCCCAGCGGGTTATTTCTTTGAATTCGCCAAGGGCGATATTGTAATCCTGCCAGTTATTGCTTAGTCCGGTTAAATAGTATGAAGCATTTTCTTTTAAGCTGTTCTCCGCTTCTACGCGCAGGCTTAAGGCTCCGTATTTTTTCTGGCGCCTGAGGCGCAGCTGAAGGTATTTGAAATTACTCACATCCAAATCGGAAAGCGCGATTTCCTCTCCCTGCTTTTTTATCTGGGAATCCGTAAAGTTAAATTTTATCTTTATCGGTTCGTTAGCAGTCGCGATATAGGCGCTGCGCGTTTTTGTCAGGGAGAATTTTAACGGGCGCGCCAGAAGGTATAGCGCGGGTATGGCGATCGCGGGAATTATGAGTATAAGCAGATATTTTTTCCATAGGCCAGGGTTATGATTGCCGCCCTTTGTTGCCGCAACGGCAGGCTGCTTATCCAGGTAGATTTTGGCCAGGTAATCGTAGACTTCGCTCTTTTCCACTTTCTAATATTTAACACAAAAG
>SCPY01000209.1 GCA_004299495.1 bacterium
GATAATCTCTTTTATCTCATCCGGATTGCACGAGGGGATTTCTATGTTTTTGGTTATGGCGATATGGGAAGATATGATATCCACGCACATCGGGTTTATCGGGCCCAGCTCAATCAGCATACTGCCGGCCACCCTGGCGATATCGTCGTCAGAGAGGTTCGCGGTACCCTTACAGAGAAGATTAACTACCTCGGTATTCTTAAGGGATGTTTTTAAGCGGGCAATCTTTAGATTATGGGAGCTTAAGTCAATCCCGACAATCTCCCTGGATTTCGCGAGCGCGGCGAGAGGATTTAATCGCCTTAAATCAATCTTTATCATTTTTGTTATTTATGTTTCGTTCCAATACAAAATCTTTCCCTTGCGGTCAATCACACAGGTAATTTCTAGGGAATTTTTTCCGTGAGGCATGCGGGCGGAACTCTTTACCATAAAATTATCGGATGCGGTTGCCATCATCTGCTCTCCGATCGCGCTTACTTGAGTAAGCTCTTCGGGGCTTAAATGATACAGCTGGCTTATCTTGGGCACGATATCCGAGGGCGACTCAAATACGCCACCACGGCCCGGATCCGCGGTTTCGCTATCGCCATAACGAAAGGAGAGAATCTCATCCGCGATATCTTCGCTAAAACCCAAAGCCATAAGGACAACCTTTGAAGCGGTATTAATGTTAACCCTTCCTGAACCATAAATAGTAACATAATCTTTTAACTTTTCAAAGATTTCATTGGCCATCCCTTTGACCAGAAGCAGCTCATCCAATACCTCAAAATTCCCGTCTTTTGCTTCATAAGGATAGCGCAGGCCCCTGTAATAGGCATCCTCAGCGCTCCCAAGCGGTATAGAAAGCTCGCTGTCGCTATCCCGCCAGTCAATAATTGAAGCAGCTAACTCCTGCGCCTCCATTTCATCCGAACCGAAAACAATCTTAATAAGGCGCTCTAAAACGCCCAGCGGCGCCTTGTTGATATTTATTTTCCTTTCCTCATCAATAAGCCCGTATCGGACTTGAGGCTCACCGGCCCGCTCATCTATGAAGCTGTAGGCGACAGAAAAGCTGCCCTGCCCAACCGTTATTTCTTTGAATCCGGCCGGATTACTGCTCCATTCGTCGTTTAAAGCGTCGTAGGAATCCCTCTCCTCTTTCTCGATCTGAGAACACGCCTTCCTGACTCCGGCCTCAGCGATAAGGCGCAAGGCCCCTCTTTCGTCAATACGCTTAACCAGGGCTATCTTCTGGCGCACATTATACCCCAAAATTACCGCGAAGGCGCTCAAAAGGCAGAGCGACCAGAGCACAATCACTAAAATACTGCCGCGTTTCGGGTTATTTACTGACGGGAAAGCTGACTGTCCGGCTAAGGGCATGGGTTCCCAGCTCATCATTATATCCTAACTCTATCCTTACTGCCAGAGGTATTCGCTCTTCGGCCCAATTCTCTTTCCAAAAATAGTCTTTCGTCTCTTTATCGTAGGCATAATAAATAAACTTGCAAAAATCCAGGTTTTTTAGAATGGGCGTGAAACTTCCCTCCCGGTCGTTATAGATTTGAGAAAAATCCCTTTCTTTTCTTTCCAATACCCCCTGATGATACGCGTAGGTTACCTCGCCGACAGTCCTCTTTTCTAATTGAGGGCTGTAAAACAGCGTGGCAAAGCGCGCCTCTTCGGGGCCACCCGCGAAATTAACAGCCCCGAATTGAAAGCCGTTAGATATGTCGCGGGTAAGTTTGCTTAAAAATATATTCACCTCTTCATTCATAACCGACCTATCCATCCTTTGCCAGATTTTTATCCCGCTGTTAAACACCCCGAAGAGCGCCAGGGAAACAACCCCCATGATGACGCTGACGATAAGCAGTTCAATGAGGGTAAAACCTCTCTTAGCGGATAGCGGATAGCGGATAGCGGATAGAAAAGGAAAAAAAATATCTCTTTTTTTACTATACGCTATACGCTCTACGCTGTAC
>SCPY01000210.1 GCA_004299495.1 bacterium
AAAGATTAAACTGATTGATACCTTTAATCTGATTGAGTCCGCGAGGCAAATAAAGGCTCCTCAAGAGGTAGAAGACATAAGAAAGGCAATCAGCATTACCGCGAGCGCTTTCAGGTTTCTGCGCGGGTTTCTTAGGCCGGGCAGGAGCGAGCTGGAGGTTGTCGGAGAGCTTGAGCGTTTTATCCGCCTTCAGGGTGCCGAGAGGTGCGCCTTTGAGATTATCGCGGCCAGCGGGCTAAACTCAAGCTATCCGCATGCCCCTGTGTCAACCCGAATAATCGGGCCGCGTGAGCCGCTGTTGATAGACATAGGGGTTGAGGTAAACGGCTATAAATCTGACTTGACAAGGGTGTTCTTTTTAGATAAAATAACTCAAGCACAGAGAAAGATTTACAAGATTATACAAGAAGCCCAGCGCCTGGCAATAGAAGCGGTTAGGCCGGGGAGGCAGATTTCAGATATTGACCGCGCGGCGCGCGCGCATATTGCCAGGAGCGGTTACGGAAGGTATTTTGGCCACAGTTTAGGCCATGGAACAGGATTAGAAGTTCACGAAGAACCGTCCATATCCGCTAAAAATAAATCCCCTCTAAAAGAAGGAATGGTTTTTACTATTGAGCCGGGGATATATTTGCCCGGTAAATTCGGGATAAGATTAGAGGATATGGTTCTGGTAACCAAGAAAGGGGTTGAGGTATTAAGTGGCGCTATCGATAAATCAATTTAAAGTCGGGGTAACGATTTTCATGGATGGAGAGGTATATCAAATAGTAGAGACAGAACATGTCAAGCCGGCCAAGGGCTCGGCCTTTGTGCGCACAAAGCTCAAGAACCTGAGAACGGGAAATCTCCTTGACAGGACCTTTCGGGGGCAGGACAGCGCGGAGGAGGCATTTGTAGAGCAGAGAAAGCTGCAATACCTTTATTCCGGCCAGGATATGTATCATTTTATGGACCAGGAGAATTATGAGCAATTGGTGGTTTCAAGCGATGTGCTTAAGGACGGCGCCAAGTTTTTAAAAGATAATCTTGAGGTCCTGGGCATATTCTACAAGAATCAAATCTTAAATGTTATAATGCCGAATTTTATTGAGGTGCTGGTTACCGAAACTGAGCCGGGCATAAGGGGAGATACGGCAAAGGGGGGAAACAAGCCGGCAAAGGTGGAAACCTCAGCCACTATCCAGGTGCCCTTATTTATCAATGTGGGGGATAAAATTAAGGTGGATACGCGCTCAGGCGCTTATGTGGAGCGGGTATATTAATACAGAGGGGTTAAGGGATGAACGTAAAAGAAATTAAGGAAATGGTCAACCTGATGAACGAAAACAACCTCTCTGAATTAGAGATTGAGAAGGAAGGCATGCGCATAAAATTAAAGAAATGCACCCATCCTTCTCAGGAATACTCCTTGTCCGCTCCGGTAGCTATCGAGCGGGAAGAGAGGCTTGCGCCTTCTGAAGCCGCGGCGCAGGCTCCCCGGTATCCGGCAAAAGAGGCCTCAGCCAACAGGATTGAAATAAAATCCCCGATGGTAGGAACATTCTACCGCGCCCCCAGCCCGGAAGCCCCGCCTTTTGTGCAGGTAAATCAGGATATTGAACCGGGCCAGGTAATTTGCATTATTGAAGCAATGAAGCTGATGAATGAGATTAAGGCTGAGCTCAAGGGAAAGATTCTGGAAATACTCGTGGATAATGCTGAGCCGGTGGAATTCGGCCAGCCCCTATTTTTAATAGAACCCCGCCAGTAAGCAGGGCAAATGTTTTCTAAAATATTAATCGCAAACCGGGGAGAAATTGCCCTGCGCGTTATCAGGGCGGCAAAAGAGCTTGGGATACGCACGGTCAGCGTTTATTCTCAGGCGGACAAAGACTCCCTGCATGTGCGTATGAGCGATGAGGCTATCTGTATCGGCCCTGCCGCGAGCTCAAACAGCTATTTAAACATACCCGCGATCATCTCTGCCGCGGAAATCACCGATGTTGACGCCATTCATCCCGGCTACGGTTTCCTGGCGGAAAACCCCCATTTCGCGGAAATCTGCGAATCCTGCCAGATAACCTTTATCGGCCCCACACCTGAAAACATCCGTCTTATGGGAGACAAGATGCAGGCGCGCGAAACCATGCGTAAATGCGGCCTGCCCATCGTCCCCGGAACAACCGCGGCCATAAAAACCAAAGAGGACGCCCAAAAGGCCGCTAAAAGGATTGGTTATCCGGTGATTATCAAGGCGGCCGCGGGCGGAGGGGGCAAGGGAATGCGGGTCTGCCATAATGACATCAGCCTGGTTTCCGGCATAATGACCGCGCAGTCTGAGGCCGAGGCCAACTTCGGCAATCCCAATGTTTATATTGAAAAATATATCGAGAAGCCGCGCCACATAGAGATTCAACTTCTGGCCGATACCCGCGGCCATGTTATTTCACTCGGAGAGAGGGATTGCTCTATCCAGCGCAGGCATCAAAAACTGCTGGAGGAGTCGCCGTCACCGGCGGTAGACGCGAAACTGCGCAAGCGTTTAAGCGACGCGGCAATCAGGGCGGCAAAAGAGGTAAAATACGTAAGCGCGGGCACAATCGAGTTTCTCCTCGATGAGGATAAAAACTTTTATTTTATGGAGATGAATACGCGCATACAGGTAGAGCATCCGGTTACCGAGCTGGTTACCGGCATAGACCTGGTGAAGGAGCAGATTAAAGTCGCCGCCGGGGAAAAGCTCAAGATTCAGCAGGACGATATTAAACTTTCCGGATCAAGCATTGAATGCCGCATCAACGCCGAAGATTACGAGAACAACTTTATGCCTTCTCCGGGCAGGATTGACTCCTTAAATTTTCCCGGAGGCCCGGGGGTGAGGGTTGACAGCCATGCCTATCAGGGATACGTCATCAGCCCGCATTATGATTCCTTGATAGCAAAATTGATTGTCCTGGGAAGGGACCGCAGGGAGGCAATCAGGATTATGCAAAGGGCCCTTGATGAGTTTACTATTGAACCGATAAAGACCACCGTGGGTTTTCACCGGGAGGTGCTAAAGAACCCCTTCTTCATAAAAGGAGAATTTTCCACCGGATTCATAAACGATAACTTTAAGCCTAAAAAAGAGGATTGACGGAATATGGATAGGGGAGCCAAAACTGACCTGGGAGCGGTAAGGATTCATAAAAATGTCATTGCCTCAATCGCGGCAATCGCGGCCTTGGAGATTGAAGGGGTAAAAAATATTGCCCTGGTGAAAACTATTGACGTGGGAGTCCTGCTGGGGTTAAAGAAGCCTAAGGGCATAAGCGTGGAATTCGGCAAGCACGATGAGATGCGCCTGGGAATACCTCTGGTAGTAAAATACGGGTATAACATTCCGGAAATCGCCGAGTCTGTTCAGGATGCTGTCAGGATGGCCATGGAGAAAATGATTGACAGGACACCTAAGGACATTGATATCAGTATTCAGGCGATAGAGAAGGGGTAAGAAGGAGGGGTTGATGCCGGGAAAAGGCTTTACAAAAGAGAGTAAAGTTCTGGTAATTGACGATGACAGCAGCGTAAGGGGTTTCTTAGAAAATTTTCTCAAGGCCAAAGGGTACAATAATGTCCTGGCAGAATCCACGGGAGAAGGCGGCTTAAGGGTTGCGGAAGAAGAGGCGGATGTAAAGCTGGTGCTCTTGGATGTGGTATTGCCGGATATGAGCGGTATAGATGTGCTGCGTAAAATTAAAGGTGCAAACAAAGAGGTTAAGGTAATTATGATTACCGGGCATCCGGATGAAGCAATGGTTAAAGAGGCGGTTAAGGCTGGCGCCCATGACTATATCATTAAGCCTTTTAACATGTTTTATCTGGAATTAGTTCTTTTGACTAAACTCATCCAGCTTAAGCTTAAGTAGGCAGTTTCGCGAAAGGAGGGTCCCCTTGAGAATATTTACCATATGCGGGCTTATATTTAACGTGGCCTTTTTTATGGCCGCGGCGGCAATCATTTTTTGTTTTGCTTTTGATATTATTACGCCATCCATGATTTCTGATATCCTTATGGAAATCAGAAATCAGCCTAATTCCAAGTTCATCCTGAGCCTGGTGGGGGCGTTAATCATCCTGATCAATTATTGGTTTATGCAGTCGGTGATCGGCAAGATGCAGAGGGAAAAGAATATCGCCTTTCCCACCCCAAGCGGCGAGGTAAGCATTGCTTTAGGCGCGGTAGAAGACCTCATCAGGAGGCTGGCCCTGAAGGTGCCTGAGGTCAAAAGCTTAAGGCCGGATGTGGTGGTGGGAAAGAAGGGGATTGTGGTAAACCTGCGCGTGGATTTACGCTCAGAGACTAATATCGCCGAGCTCACCGAACGGCTGCAGGAATTAGTCAGGAATAGGATTCAGGATATGCTCAGGGGAATTGATGAGCCGGTATTGGTAAGAATACATGTGGCTAAAATCATCAGTTCTGAAGATAAGAAAAAACAGGACAGCGAACCAAAAGAACCGGTTATCCCTTTTTACGGGTATGGAAGGTAAGCTTGCCCCGCCTCGTAAACCATGCCGAAATTCTCTTACGATAATTTCGGCATACTCGGCGGGATTAATTCGCGCAAATAACTTACGTCGCGCTTCGCGCTCCGTAAGTTATGCGCTCATTAAGGAGGACTAATAGTTAAGATGGAAAAGATTGGTATTTTGACAGGCGGAGGCGATTGCCCGGGTTTAAACGCGGTAATCAGGGCGGTGACCCGCAAAAGCATCAATGAAGGATATGAAGTTATCGGCATCAGAAACGGCTGGAAGGGGTTGGTTGAGAAAGATGCCATAACCTTAAATCTGGAGTCCGTATCAGGCATCCTGCCCAAGGGTGGGACTATTTTGGGTACCAGCCGCACTAATCCTTACAAGAAGGAAGGGGAGGTTGCCAGTGTTTTCGTGAATTACAAGGCCCTGGGGCTTAGCGCTCTCATCGCTGTGGGCGGAGAGGATACCCTGGGGGTAGCCGCGAAATTAAGCAAGGAAGGGATGCCGGTAGTCGGCGTTCCCAAGACGATAGATAATGACCTTTCCTGCACCGATTATACCTTTGGTTTTGATACCGCGATTAACATCGCTACCGAATGCATAGACCGCCTGCATACCACCGCGGAGAGCCATCACCGGATCATTGTGGCGGAGGTGATGGGCAGGCACGCCGGATGGATCGCGATTGAATCAGGCATTGCCGGAGGAGCGGATGTAATACTAATTCCCGAGGTGCCTATTGATATAGAAGAGGTCTGCGCCCTTATCAAAAGAAGGCATTCAAGGGGAAAGACCTTCAGCATTATTGTGGTAGCCGAAGGGGCGCAATTCAAGCAGAGCTCAATGGTCCTGCAGGAGGAAAAGCTTGATGATTTCGGCCACGTGCGCTTAGGAGGTATTGGCGAGATATTGGGCCGGGAGATAGAAAAACGCACCGGATATGAAACCCGGGTATCGGTTTTGGGCCATATTCAGAGAGGCGGCTCACCCACAGCCTTTGACCGGGTGCTGGGAACGCGCTTTGGGGTAAAAGCGGTGGAATTAGTAAAGGCAAAGCAATTCGGCCAGATGGCCGCGCTTTCGGGAAATAAAATAATCTCGGCCGCGCTTTCAACCGCCACCGGAAAATTAAAAACCGTTGACCAGGAATATTATGAGCTTGCCAGGACATTTTTTGGGTAAGCGAAGGGAGGCTCCGTATGCGCGATAGGATTATAGACATTATCAACGATTCTATCCATATCAAAGAGCGGATTCTGCATGAGCAGATTGATAACATAATCAAGGCCGCCAAAACAATCATCGCCTCCCTGAAGTCGGGCGGCAAGGTGCTTATTTTCGGCAACGGCGGCTCTGCCGCGGACGCCCAGCATATCGCGGCTGAATTCGTGGGAAGGTTTCAGGCGGAGAGGAAGGCCCTTCCCGCCATATCCCTCAATACCAATACTTCTATTTTGACCGCGTTAAGCAATGATTACGGCTATGAAATAGTTTTTTCCCGCCAGATAGAGGCATTGGCAAGGCCGGGCGACGTGGCAATAGGCATATCCACCAGCGGAAAGGCAAGGAACGTCCTGCTGGCGATGAAGAAGGCCAAAGAGATGGGCCTTAAAACTATCTGCCTTACCGGAGGAAGCGGGGGAGAGCTGTTAAAATGCGCGGGCCTGTGCTTTATCGTGCCTTCAGCGGTTACCGCCAGAATCCAGGAAGCGCATATTACCATAGGGCATATCATCTGCGAACTGGTAGAAAACGGGCTGATTAAATAACAGATGGATGGCAAAATAAAGACGCGGGCGCGGTTAGAGAAAACAATTCATCAGCTTAAGAGGCAGGGAAAAAAAATCGCTTTTACTAACGGCTGTTTTGACATCTTGCATTACGGCCACCTAAAGTATTTGGAGGACGCGAAAGCTAAGGCCGATGTCCTTGTGGTGGGCCTAAACAGCGACGCCTCCATTAAAAGAATCAAGGGCGCGTCCAGGCCTATTAACCGGCAGGCTGACCGGGCAAGGATGCTGGAGGCGCTTTCGGCAGTAGATTATATAACTATTTTTAGCGAAGACACCCCTTTTAAGCTGATACAGGTGCTTAAGCCGGATATCCTCATTAAGGGAAGGGATTGGAGCGTAAGAAAAATTGTGGGAGCTGACTTTGTAAGGGCATCCGGGGGAAGGGTGATAACCGTGCCATACCTTAAGGGTTATTCCACGACAGGGCTGATTGAAAAAATCAAGAATAACTGTTGATAGGGGAATCTTGCGCGTGCTTGACGCCAACCTCAACCGCGCGATTGAGGGCGTAAGGGTATGCGAAGAGATAACGCGCTTCATCATCCGCAGCCCGGGAATCACCCTGGAGTTTAAGCGGATACGCCACAGGATAGCCGTTTGCCTTAAGGGCGCCTGGCGAAAGCGGGCGCGTTTGCTTATGGAAGCCCGGGAGAGCGCGCAGGATGCCGGCAGGGCAACAATCGTAAGCGAGCTCAAGCGGGGCGGCTATAAGGATATTTTCTTCGCCAATATTCAGAGAGTCAAGGAATCAGTCAGGGTACTTGAGGAATTTTCTAAATTAGAAAGCAAAAGATTATCCGGCAGCTTTAAGGATATCCGTTACGATTTATACCAACTTGAAAAAAAGGCAACGCTTAAACTCTCCGCTATACGCGATCATTGACCGTCAGGCCTGTGGCCTAAAAGACCCGGAAAAAATAGCCAAAGAATGCGTAAGCGCCGGAGTCAGGATACTGCAGCTCAGGGATAAGACCGAAGGAATAGGCGCTTTTTACAAAAACGCTCTTTTGATAAAAAGGATTACCGCGAATAGGGCATTATTCATTATTAATGACCGCGCCGATATCGCTAAACTGTCTGGCGCTGACGGACTGCATTTAGGCCAAAGCGACCTGCCTATAAAGTCGGCGCGGGCTCTTCTTGGGCCGCGGGCAATCATCGGTAAATCCTGCCACAGCTTAAAGCAAGCCCTTAACGCTGAAAAGGAAGGGGCGGACTATGTGAGTATCGGCCCGATTTTTAAGACTCCGACCAAACCGGGCTATCGCGCCGTAGGCCTTGGGCTTTTAAGAGAAGCCCGGACGCGGTTAAAGGTGCCTATCGTGGCTATCGGCGGAATCAACAAGGATAATATCGCGCTCATAAAGAAGGCAAATGTCAAAACAGCCGCGGTAGTCAGGGCAGTGTGTAAGTCAAAAAATGTGACGAAAGCGGTAGGGGATTTGGAAAGGTTATTCCAGTGACACAATTAGAATTAGCGAAAGATAATAAAACCTCAGGGCTGATGCGGTCTGTGGCAAAAGCAGAAGGCGTAACTACGGATTATCTGAAGAAAAAGATTGCCCAGGGGCGGGTAGTCATCACGCGTAATAAAAAACGCGTTATCAGTAAGCCCTGCGCGGTTGGTGAGGGTTTGCGTACCAAGATAAACGCCAATATCGGAATTTCTTCTGATGAGTCCGGAATTCCTGACGAGCTTGAGAAGTTAAGGGTGGCGATAGACGCTGGCGCCGATACGGTAATGGATTTAAGTATCGCGGCGGATGTAACGGCGGTGAGGGCTCAGATACTTAAGGCCTCAAGTGTCCCGGTAGGAACAGTGCCTATCTATCAGGCGGCGCAAGGCGCGGCCAAGAGAAAAGGCTCGTTCCAGAAAATGACTTCTGGGGATATTTTGGAGGTTATCAGAGCCCAGGCCGAAGAAGGCGTGGACTTTATGACCATCCATTCAGGCGTTACCAGAAAAACGGTTTCTTATGTAAAGAAAAGCGGGAGAATCTTAGATATAGTCAGCCGGGGAGGGGCAATACTGGCAAGCTGGATGGCGCATAATAAGAAGGAAAACCCGTTCTATGAGCATTTTGACCAGATTCTGGATATCGCCTATAGTTATGATATAACCTTAAGCCTGGGAGATGGCCTGAGGCCGGGCTCAATCTTTGACGCGACCGACAGGGCTCAGCTCGGAGAGCTTCGGCTTTTAGGAGAATTGGCGAAGAGGGCGCGGGCAAAAAAGGTCCAGGTAATCATTGAGGGCCCGGGCCATGTGCCTTTAAACCAGATTAAGAAAAACATGGAATTAGAGAAGCGCGCCTGCGCCAACGCGCCTTTTTATGTGTTGGGCCCCCTGGTAACGGATATTGCCTCAACCAGAGACCATATCTCAGGAGCCATAGGAGGAGCTCTTGCCGCGAGCTATGGCGCGGATTTCTTGTGCGTGGTCAGCCCTGCCGAGCACTTAAGGCATCCTTCGGTTGACGATATAAGAGAAGGGGTGATCGCGGCCCGTATCGCGGCGCATAGCGCGGATATCGTAAAAGGGGTGAAAAGCGCGCTTTTTTGGGACAGAAAGATGTCCCTTGCCAGAAAAGCGAGAAACTGGGAAGAGCAAATCGCCCTCTCTATTGACCCTGAAAGAGCGAAAGAATACCGCTACAGCTCAAAGCCGCACATCAGCGACGTCTGCACCATGTGCAGCGAGTATTGTTCAATAAAGCTTATTGAGGAGTGCTTTAAACTGTAAAATTATTCGCGGGCGTAGTTCATCGGTAGAACACCAGCTTCCCAAGCTGGATAGGAGGGTTCAATTCCCTTCGCCCGCTAAACGTGTTCAGAGAATGATAAGAATGCGGCTATCGGCTATCGGCTACCAACTATCGGTTATCAGCTGCCTATTGACTATGATTGGCTGCGCTACCGTTGAATACGCGCCTTTGCCTCAATCCTCCAGGCCTTTAAGCGTGCCGGGGTTGTATCACCGGGTGGAAAAGGGCCAGACGCTATGGCGGGTGTCCAAACTTTATGGCGTCAGCGTGGATGAAATCGTAAGTTCGAATAACATAACCGACGTAACCCAGATACGCTCCGGCCAGGCGATTTTTATTCCCCGCGGGGAAAGGAAGGTCGCGCCTCAATCGGCGGATAATCCGGTTTCGTTTGAGGATTTTATCTGGCCGGTCAAGGGCAAAATTACCTCAAACTTCGGAGAAAAGAGCCAAAACATAATCAGCAAGGGGATTACCCTTCGGCCTTATTCAAATTCTAATGTAGTGGCCTGCGCCTCCGGACAGGTGGTATTCGTAAACGAGAACTTAAGAGGTTACGGGAAAACTATCATCATCGCGCACCGTGACGGGATAATGACGGTTTATACCTCCTTGTCGCGGATAATGGTTAAGCCCGGCGACTATCTGCGCCAGGGAACGGCGATCGCCAAGTGCGAAAACGGGTTATTTCATTTTGAGCTGAGAAAAGGGCATATCCCGCAGAACCCTCGTTATTATTTACCTGGTTAAAGATGAAATTCTTCGGAAGACAGGAAATACTTAGTGTCATGGACAAGCGGGCCGCGGGCCTGAAGAACGGCTATAGAGATC
>SCPY01000211.1 GCA_004299495.1 bacterium
CACCCCGCCGTCCTGCTTCACCCCCACCGGCTCGCCAATGGCGGAAAGCGGCACTTTTATCCTGATAACCTTAGTAAGGGATATCTCGTTAAAATCAACATGCAATACATCATCGCTTACCGGATGGTATTGTATCTGTTTTATCAAGACAGGCCTATCCTGATGCTTACCGTTATCTTTAATTCTTAAGGTCAAGACAAAAGACTCTCCGCGATGGACCCCCATAAGCTTTAGAAAATCCCGGGAGACAAGCTGTACGTTTAGCGACTCTTTACCTTGGCCATAAACTACCGCGGGGATTGATGCCGCTTTACGCAGGCGGTTAACCCTGCCTCTTCCCGTATCAGTTCTTTTTTGCGCTTCTAAAATTATTTCTTCCATATTTATTTCCTCGCTTAATCAAACAATGAACTTACCGACTCCTCGTTATGTATCCTTTTTATCGCCTCGCCCAAGAGGCCCGCTACGGAAAGTACCCTGATCTTCGGCTGTTTCTTATCATCGCTTAAAGGGATACTGTCGCTGATGATCAGCTCCTTAAGCGGCTTACAGGACTCTATTCTTTCCAGCGCCGAGCCGCAAAGCACACCGTGGGCAATGGCCGCGCGTATCTGCTTTGCCCCCCGCTTATTAAGCACCTCAACCGCCTCAATGAGGGACGAACCGGTAGAGATAAGATCGTCCACAATAATAATATTCTTATCCTCTATATCTCCTAGAATATGCACCGCCTCGGTTGCCGTGGGCGAAATCCTGCGCTTATCCACGATGGCCAGCCCCGCGTTCATCCGTTTGGCATAGGCGCGCGCCATTTTAATGCCGCCTACATCAGGCGATACCACCACCAAATCTTTTAATTTTAACTCCTGAAAATAATCCACGAATACGCCCACGGAAAAAAGATGGTCAAGGGGAATGTCAAAAAATCCCTGAATCTGGCCCGCGTGCAAATCCATGGTCAGCACCCTGTCCGCCCCGGCAACCGTAATCAGATTGGCCACGAGCTTGGCGGTGATAGGCACGCGCGGCTGGTCCTTGCGGTCCTGGCGGGCATAGCCGTAATAAGGCATTACCGCGGTGATGCGCTTGGCTGAAGCCCTTTTTATGGCGTCAATAAGAATCAAGAGCTCCATCAGGTTTTCATTCACCGGAGGGCAGGTGGGTTGAATCACAAAGACATCCTTGCCGCGGATATTGTCTTCAAGCTTTACCCTGATCTCGCCTTCGCTGAATCTTCCCGCCATACAACTGGTAAGCCCTATTTTCAGATATTTACAGATGCTTTGGGCAAGCTCAAGATGCGCGTTGCCGGTGATTACGGAAAGTCTATCCATTTATCCTCTGCTATCGTTTTGAGAGCGGCCTTGCCGGCACCCCCACCACCGTCTGCGCGGCCAACACATCCCTTGTTACCACCGCGGCCGCTCCAGTAACCGCCTTTTTCCCTACCTTCACCGGCGCCCTGAAAATGGTATCCGAGCCGATGAAAGCGTCATCGCCAATAATTGTTTTTTGCTTATTTCTTCCGTCGAAATTCGCCGTCACCGTGCCGCAGCCGATATTTACCCGGCTGCCGACCCGGGCATCGCCCAGATAGCTAAAATGCTTCATAAAGACGTCTTTGCCGATTTTAGAGCGGGCGATTTCGGTAAAGTTGCCTATTGTTGCTTTATCTTCAATTACCGTTTGCGGCCTTAGATGACAAAAAGGCCCTATCTGGCAGAATTTTCCTATTTTAACATCCTTTTCAATAACTGTAAAGGGATAAATTATAGTATCCCGGCCGATTCTGCAGCCGGAATCTATGTGGGTTGTTTGGGGGTCAACAATGCTCACCCCGTTTTCCATATAAGCCTCTAAGATGCGCCGGCGCATAGTCTTTTGGGCCTCGGCCAAATCCTGGCGCGAATTTATGCCCTGGGCCTGCGGAACATCCTCTGCTATGCATACGGATTCCACGGTCA
>SCPY01000212.1 GCA_004299495.1 bacterium
ACCGCGATGAACGGAAAGGATGCCCTTAAAAGTTCTAAATTCCTGATCCCCAGAAAAGGCATAGCGGATTTTTCTCTCCCCGCGTTTAGCGCCAAGATAGAGGGGATATTTGATTTACGCTATGCCTTTAGAGGGCTAATCAAAGGAAAAAGAAATGGAAACCTCAGCGCCTGAGTTAGAAAAAAACCACTCCCCGCTTTTACTGAAGAAAATAGAAACCATACCGGATTTTTTGGCAATTAGAGACAGGTGGGAGGGATTATTAAGCCAAAGCGGAAGCGAATCAATTTTTTTGACATGGGAGTGGGTTTATAACTGGTGGCTGGTCTATAGGGAGAAGAGAGAGCTGTTTATAGTAACCGTTGAAAACGCGTGTGGGGATTTATTGGGTATTGCCCCGCTATTGTCACGCAAGATCCGCCTTCCGGCGGGGAATTTAAATTTGCTTGAGTTTTTGGGCACAGGAGAAAAAAGAAAAGACGAAGTTTGCTCTGAATTCCTTGATTTTATCGCGCCTAAAGGGAGAGAAGAAGAGGTAATGAAGGCAATTTTTGACTATTTGTTAAATAATACATCCCGATGGGACATCCTTAATCTGCAAAGCCTTTTAAATAATGCCAATATCCTAAAGCACATCTCCGGGAAGAAAAACAAAAAACTGCTCTTCTGGAAAGCGTCTAATAACGGGCGCGGCTATAACTACCTGGACTTTCCTGAAGGCGAATGCGCGGATATCAATTTTCGGAAAAAACGCTTTCAAAAAACCTTAAAAAATATATTGAAACACGGCGAGGTGCGCGCGCGCCTCTGCGATAGCGAGGCATCCCTGGCTGAAGATATGCGAAGCCTTATCCGCCTGCATCAATTAAGGTGGAATTCCGCGGGCAGGCCGGGGTGCTTTTCATCTTTAAAGTTCAACGAATTTCACCAAAGGCTGGCGCGCCATCTCCTGCTAAAGGGAAGGCTTGCCTTACAGTTATTAGAGGTCAACGATGAAGCCGTAGCCTGCGAATACTGCTTTGAATATAACCGCAGGCTATTCATCTATCAATCAGGATTTAATCCCCGCTTATATAAAAATGCGAGCCTGGGGCACCTGTCTATGGCATATTTGATGGAAGGCGCTCTTGCCAGGGGAATTAAAAAGGCTGAATTCCTTAGGGGGGAAGAGGCGTATAAGGAAAAATGGTCTAAGGACAAACGCCTGGCATTTAATATAGTAATCGCGCGCAAAAACCTTAAAGGCATTATCTATATAGCCATAAGAACAGCTTTTGAAAATATGAAACAGCTCGGAAAAGGGATCGCGCGTAAAATCCGGAAAGTAAAATAATGCTCAAGAAACATTCCCAGGCGTTCGGTTTCCTCGCCTTAATCTGCGACCTGGCAGTTACAGCCGTCTCATTTTCGGCCGCCAGCCCCAGCGGAAATCCCCGCCTGCTTTTGATTATCCTTCCGCTGTGGGCTTTACTCTTTAAGGGAATGAGGCTTTATGAATCCCAGAGGTTCGGCACGCTTAAGAAAGAGATATTCAATGTAGTGAAAGCCGCGGGCATCGGGACATTATTTCTTTCGGCGTTCAGCTTCATCTTTGACTTAAGCTATCCTAACCGCGGTTTAGTGTTGGCATTCTTCATAATTAACGCGTCGCTTTTGGCGCTCTGGAGGGCGTCTATCCGCGTATTCTTGCGCTCTGCCCGGGAAAAGGGCTATAACTACAGAAACTTTTTAATCATAGGGACGGGAAGCGAGGCGGAAAAGGTACTACAATTAGTAAATGAGCTCAAACACCTGGGAATCAGGGTATCCGGGCTTATCGCGCCCAACTCCGGAAATACCGGAGATAACGGCAGGAAAATACAGGGTTATGCCATTCTGGGGACAGTGGACGAATTGCCGGATATACTCTATAGAGAATGCGTTGACGGCGCCATCATTGCCCTGCCCATAAACCACTTTAAGAATCTAAGAAAATCGCTGGAGATATGCGAAGAGATGGGCATTGTTGCCTACATCGCCTCGGATTTTTTAAAAAGAAAGGTGGCAAAGACGTATTTAGAAGAGCTGTGCGGAATGCCTTTCCTGTCCTTCGCCACCACCCCGCAGTTTACCGGATTAATAGCCATAAAACGGTTTTTAGATGCCGCTATTTCCGGCGCGCTCTTAATCTTGCTTTCGCCTTTATTTTTAGCTATCGGCCTGGCCATAAGACTTACCTCTAAGGGCCCCGCGCTGTTCAGGCAGAGCCGGGTAGGATTATACGGCAGGAGGTTTACCCTGTTAAAATTCAGGACTATGGTGCATAACGCCGAGCAATTAAAGGCCGGGCTCGACGCCCGCAACGCGATGGACGGCCCGGCATTTAAAATCAAAAACGACCCCCGAATTACCGCGATGGGCGGGATCTTAAGAAAACTAAGCATTGATGAACTGCCCCAGCTTATCAACGTGTTAAAAGGGGAAATGAGCCTGGTCGGCCCCCGGCCGCCCCTGCCCGAAGAAGTAACAAAATACGCCCGCTGGCAAATCCGCCGGTTGAGCATGCCTCCCGGCATCACCTGCACCTGGCAGGTAAACGGCAGGAACCATATCCGCTTTGAGGACTGGATGAAGCTGGATTTACAATACATAGACAATTGGTCTTTATTTTTGGATTTTAAGATATTGCTCAAGACCATATTCGCGGTGGCAGCCTGCAAGGGGGCTTATTAAATATGACGCGGACGGCGGTAAAGGCATACTCTTATCTGCGCAGATTAGTAAAAAGGGAGATCAACTACCATCTGGCCAGGCCGACCGACCTTTTGCTTTTTTTAACTTACCGCTGCACCTCGCGCTGTAAAACCTGCGTGATGTGGCAGAGAAAGGCAATCCCCGACGAGCTAACGCTTTCGGAATATAAGAAGCTCATTGACACGGCAAGCGAAAACGGAATTGAAAATGTGGAGCTGTTCGGAGGGGATGCCCTGCTCAGGAAGGAGATCCTTATTCCCCTGGTTACCTATATTAAGAAATCCGGCATACCCAGGATTTACTTAGCCACAAACTGCAACCTGCTGGATGAAGATACTGCCAACTCATTGGTAGAGGCGGGCATTGATGTCTTTTTTGTCTCTCTTGACGCTATAGGAGAGCTCCACGACCGCGTCAGGGGAGTTCCCGGCACGTTTGACAGGGTAAAGCGCGGCATGGAGTACCTGATAAAGGCAAAGAAGGGGCGGCAATGCCCGAAGGTAATTGTTAACACCACTGTCTCGTCCTTAAATATAGATGAATTTGAGAAGATTGTCCCCTTCGCGCTGGAGATGGGGGCGGATGAGGTCGCGTTTGAATATGTGGGAGAGTTTCATCCCCGGG
>SCPY01000213.1 GCA_004299495.1 bacterium
ATAAGGAATAATACAAACATCAAAGCTGTTTATATAAGAAGGCAGCTCTGAAAAATCCTTCTTTCCGCAAAGCACTATATTCTCAAGCCCCTTAATTTCCGATATATCCGCCTGAACAGGCCCGACAAGCATAATGGACCATCCCGGGTTTTTTTCCGCTAAAAATCTTAAAAGTTTAAAATCTATATGCCTGTGTATGCCCCCGATATAGCCGATTACCGGCCGTTTAATTCCGCTAATCGGGTGCCCTGCGCCCACTGCCTGCTTAGCATTCTCAAATACCTCCGTATTCACCCCGAACGGGAATATGCTCACATTAGCGTTAAAACGCCTGCATTTTTCGGCAAGGATTGACCCCTGGGCAAATACAAGGTCGCATTTTTTAATCAGCTCGTTTTCCGTCTTGGATATTCTTGAAGGCTTGTCCGCCAATTCATTAAAATCTGCTATGCAGTAATATACCAGGAGTTTCTTTGGGATATTGTCAATGATATCCAGCGCTCCCGGAGTAGGAAGAAAGGTCCAGATAATCGGTTCATGGAAATCCATTGCCGCCATCCACCTTTTCAGCGCCTTAAGCAACAGGTATCTGTTAACGGCCCTTGCGGGAATAGCATATGGAAAAGGAAGGATAAGCGGAGAATATACGAAGAGCCCTTCTGACTCCTCCCTAAAGCCCTTGGAGCTTTTAAGCCAGCTTAATAGGCGCTTCTTTAGGCGCGGGAAGTCCCGGAATGTAGGCGAACGCACACCAATATTCTCTATAAAAAGCACCCTGTTGCCGTTACGGGCGAATGAAGACATTATCTCCTGATGCCCCTGCCAGATAAAATCCCAATCTATGGAAGAAATGCAAATGATATCGTGCCCTTTAAGCATCGGCGTTTTCCCCCGCATAATACAGGCCCAACCCCGTACCAAGCATAAACCAAAAATGGCGCATAGTCAATATATCAATAATCAGCCCGTTTAAAATAAATCCCAGAAACCCTGCCATAATGCAGTAAGCAGCCGCTTTTCTAGCGCTTGAGCCGCCTTCCTGCCTGATAACCGCGAGCATCATGCGCCCATACATTAGAAGAAAGAAAATGAGCCCGAGAAATCCTACCAGGCCTGTTTCTGCCAACGCCCCTAAATAAGCGGAATGCGGGTCAAAATTCAAAGTCCTGTCTTTTACCTGCGCAGCGTAAGACGGATAAGCCTCAAAACCGAAAGAGCCTTCTAAGAAATTCCAATCTACATTTTCCTTAAACTTCTTATTATATGTGCCCAGGCCGCAGCCGAGGAATGGATGCTTTTTAAAAATCTCCAGAGACACTAAAGGCGGAAGGAGATGCAGGCTGTAAGAGCTGTCTATGTTTAAGCGCGGCATAACTGAATCCTTTCCCTTTATAATCTTTAGCGGAAAAACCACCCATATGCTTGTAATTACGGAAACGGCAAAGAAAACCGCAAACGAAATAAAGGCTATGTGCTTAAACAGGGTAGCCTTTCTTCCCCCTTTTATCCAATGCAAAATTAAGAATAAACTCAGCAATAAACCGGTAAACCTGCGCGAACCGGTAAGAAATGCCGCGACCAGCATTATAAGTAAGCAGACCGGAATAAGTTTTCTGCGAGCAGTGGCATCTTCGCCAAGGAATAATACCATAGCAAAGGCTATAGCCGTATGCAAATAAGTCAAGAACATATTCGCGTTTTCGTAGAGAGAATCTATGCGCGGAAAATGGTGCGCGACTGATTCTATCTTTGAATAAAAAAGCAGGGTATTCCCGTAAAGCAAATTTTTATCCGCGAGAGCCGCGATAAACGCGGTAAGTCCGACAAGGGCAACGAAAGAAGCGGTAAATACCCACAAATAGAGAAACACCCTAAAACCTTTACCGGACTTAACGGCCGTATAAGCAGTTACCGCGCCAAGGAGCCCCAGGTATGCAAGCGCCCCGAACTCCGCAAGGCTTGACTTGAGGCTTATGGAATTATAAAAAGACGGGATAAAAAAAATAAGCAAAGGCGAAAAAGGCAGTAGCAACTTTAGCGCCATGCTCCAGTTATTTTCGCGCGCAATATTAAGGATAACTGCTGGCAAAAGGAAAATAAATATAAGGTCGGCATACATTACCCTCCTTCCCTGAAATAAAAATGCCGCGTAATCCATATTACAGAGCGCGATTATATAGAGGGCAAACAATTTTTCCCTGAGGCTTAGGCTTTTAATTAATGAATGGATGCTTTGAATAATCTTCATAATTTTTCCAGCCGATAATAGGAAAAAATTCCCAGTTTCTTCATATGCCATTTCGCGCGCAAACCAGCCGCTTTAAAAAAATGCTCAAGGCCGAGTTCGCAGTTGGAGCTTATCATGGGTATATGTCTGCGAGAAAAAGCAAGAACCATTCCAATGATTGAATCCGGCTTATCCATGTCCATCAGCACGATTGTGCCGTTATTCTTGAGGGCGCTCCGGCATTCGGAAAGGACCCGGATTTTCGGCTCGGGCATAAGATGGTGCAGGAATAAAACGGTAAAGCTGATATCAAAACTCTCCGGCTTAAAAGGCAGGTTAAGCGCATCGCAGGCTACAAAATAAACCCTGCGCGGCCCCGCGCTTAAGCGCGAACGCGCTATCTTAATCATCTCCCATGAGCGGTCAACCGCGAATAACGCAGCTCCGGGATTTGCGCTATCGGCCTTTTTTTGAATATCCGCGATCAGGTTGCCTACGCCGCAGCCCACATCAAGCACCCTTGAAGAAGGCCCTATCCGAAGCCCATCTAACAGGAGGCGCGAAAAATCGGCTCCTGCGGAAAACAATAAATAGGAAAGCCGGGAGAAAATCTTTATAAATCCGGAGTAGTTTCTTCCAAAACCTCTGTGAACTCGCTCAACAGCCAAACGGCTGCCCTTCCTCTCTTTTTCTGGCGGTTATTATGAAATTAAAAAGCAAAAAGCCGAGTTTCATCTTGCTGATTAAACGCACAAATGCGCCTTCAAGCGCTATCCTGGCGAAGGGAAAGGCCATGAAATGCCGCGCATCCAAAACCGAGAATTTTGCCCTGCACAAAATATTCCTCATTCCGGTAAGGCTATGCCTCCTGACATGAAAAGTCTTAACCAGGAAGCTGTTAATAAAATCATATGCGGGGTTAGGCAGAGTTACGCAAAGCAGTCCTCCCGGCCGCAGGACGCGATAAAATTCTCGCATTGCGGAATCAATATCCCAGATATGCTCCAAAACAGCAGATGCCAGTACAATATCAAACACGCCATCCTTAAAAGGCAATTTCACGATATCCGCCCTAAAAACTTTTACCTTGCCGTCATTTCTTGCGGCTGCGGCTGATACCGCATCCGGACAGCTATCTATTCCAACGGCGCAGTTAAAATTTAAACTGCCGGCAACGCGCGAAAGCATCCTGCCTTCGGCAACTCCTGCGTCAAGAATCCTGCCGCAATTAAATGGCGCCAGTTTATTTAACGAATTTATTATCTGGCCGGCCCTTGAGTTCATCCGGTAACTGATATAATTATCTCCCTGCCTGAGCCTCAAATAATCTTTATTCATTTACGCAAATGGATTCTTTTGCCCTGCCCTTAAAGAGCCAGCCGGCATAGGCAATAAGCCCGGTAAGGATATAAAACGATAAAAAGAGCAAAAATGAGTAAGTTAATGCCGCCTCTTTCTCAACCCCGGAGAGCGAAAATAGAAAGACAAGGCATGCCTCGCGCGTGCCCAGCCCAAGCACGGTAACGGGAAGCAATGATAAAAGTCCGGAGATGGAAACAAAAAAAACTATCTTTATCCAACCAAGGTTTATATGCGCTATACCGGCTAACAAACAGGCCTGAAGATAAAATAATGCGTAAGCACACACAGTAAGGATAAACACGCTGTAAATCTTTTTACTTGCAAGGCTTGACCTGACTGACGAAAAAAACAGCCGCAAATCCCCTCCTAAGGCCGCAACCCCGGCAAAGGAGAATATTTTTAAGAACGCCTTTTTTAAGAAAACGCGGAAAGATGAACTGCGAAAAAGCGCAACAGCGGACAAAGAAAGAATAGATAAATTAAAAATGGCTATCCGCGCACCACTTAATCCCATTCCTTGCAAAGAAAACAAACCGACGGCTGCTACAGCCAGCAGGACAAGCAAATCAAAGATGCGGTCAACAAAAATACTGGCCAGGCCCAGGCTTAAAGGCACGCCCTTTTCCTCTTTTAAATAACACGCCCTCAATGCCTCTCCGGCCCTGCCGGGCGTGATAATCCCGGCGCAGAACCCTCCGAGATAGGAAAGCAGCGACGGAATAACGGGGTAGTCAATGCCTTGAATCTTCAAGATCTGCGTCCAGCGAAAGGCCTTAATCAGAAGGACGGGAATAGTGATAAGGTTTATAAGCAAAAAAAAACCCGCGTTTAACTCTGAAAAACAGAAAATCAGCTTCTTAAGGTCTATTTTTGCCAGTATTACCGCGAGTATCGCCAGGCCTATAAAACGGTATCCCCTTTTCATCCTTTTAAGCGCTTCAACGACAATTTCACTATCAGCCAGACTGCCTCAAGCATTATATTCAGCGACATCTTTGACCTGCCGCGGATGCGCTCAACAAATAATATCGGTATTTCTTTTATCCTCCCTCCCGAACGTTTTATATTAAAGGAGCCTTCCACCTGAAAGGCGTAGCCCCTGCTTTGAAGTCCGTCAAGCCTTATTCTTTTAAGCGCATCCTTCTTAAAACATTTATAACCGGTGGTGACATCGGTAAGGTCCATGCCTATGAGCATATTTACGAACCATTTTGCTGACTTGGATATAACGTTCCTCCATATCTTCCTGTTTTTTATGCTTACCTTATTTAAAAAACGCGAGCCTGTTACCAGATCATAAAATTCCGCGTAATGAAGGAATACCGGAAGGTAGCGCGGGTCATGGGAAAAATCAGCGTCCATCTCAAATATATAATCCGCGTCTAATTCGGACAACACATACCTAAACCCCTCTCGGTAGGCAAGGCCAAGCCCTTTTTTGCCTTTTCTGCTGATAAGATGTATGCCCGTAAAATCCTGGGAGGCCCTTCTTACGGCATCAGCGGTGCCGTCTGCGGATTCATCGTCTACTATAACCAGCTGGGCCTGCGGCAGGACCTTTTTCACTTCGGCTATCATACCGGAGATATTCTCTTTTTCGTTATAGGTGGGTATTACTACGGCAACGCGCTTCTTTTGCGCCTGCGTCAGAAAACTGCTGCTTTGGTTAAGATAGCACTGCGCGTCAGCCGTATTGGTGAGGAATGAAGAATATAGCTCTGACTTATGCGCGAAAACCTTAAGCCCCACCCGCATATACCTAAAAAACTCTGCCAGAGACTTAAGCTGGCGCAGCCTCCTAAATATAATCGTGGGCCGGAAATAAAACTTCAGGTAAAATTCCTTTGTCAATGCTGCCTTTTGCCGCTCGCTTAAGCCGGTCCATGGCGAAGGAAGCCGCTCCTCAATTTTATTTCCCAGCACATGCTCCCTCCAAAAATCAATCCCGGTGGATTTAATCATCTCCTTATCAAGCTGGGTGCCGGGTTTGGCAATTGTCCTGCAGACCTGTATGAAATCAAGGTCAAGCCTCTTAGCAAACCTTATAGTGCTTCTCACGCTTTCAACCGTATCTCCGGAGTTTCCTATCATAAAAAAACCCATTGCCCTTATTCCGTATTTCTTGGAAAGGCTTATTGCCCGGATAGTCTTTTCCGGGGCGATATTTTTATTTATACGGTTTAAAACATCCTGCTCTACCGATTCTATGCCGTAATATACCTGGCGGCAGCCGGCCTCCGACGCTTCCTTAAGCATCTCATCATCCGCCAGGTCCACTCTCGCCCGGCAGGACCACTCAAGATCTAATTTTAGATTTTTCAGGCGGCTCAAAATCTCCATAATCCTCGGCCGCGGCATAAACAATACCGCGTCAAAGAAATCTATTTCGCGGATATTATAATCTCTGTAGCAGGATTGAATTTCCTCAATCACGCTTTTCGGAGAGCGGAAACGGTAGGCGCTGGGAATAGCGCAAAAGGTGCATTTAAAAGGACAGCCGGTGCTGGTAAGCATGATGGTAAAATTTCTTCTTTGCGAAATAAAGGAATAATATTTTTCATTCGGCAAAAGATGCCTCGCGGGATGAGGGTATGAATCAAAATCAACCTGTTTTATAGGCGCGGGATTTACGCGGATATGCCCGTTTTTATCCTTATATGCAAGCGCCGGAAGCCCGCTGAGATCATCTCCGTTTTCAAGCGCGCGCAGAAATAAAGGCAAGGCCTCTATTGCCTCTCCGATGATGCCGTAATCTATCTCATCGTGCGAAAGCGTCTCCTTAGGGTAAAGATCCATATTAACCCCGCCGGTAAATACCGGTACGCGCAGGCGTGTTTTTAGATATGCTACCCACTCCAGCGCATCGTGAAAATGGTATGTCTCTGACCTGAAACCGAGCATATGAGGAGAAAAATTCCTGATTTTCTCCAGCGCTTGCTCCTTGGAGAGCCCGAGCGCGCGGGCATCCAAAAGCATTACCTTATGCCCGCTTCTTTCAAGTATCCCGGCGACATAGGCAAGTATTATCGGAGGCGCAAGGCAGAATTCCTCATCCACGGGGCTAAGGTTTTCGGAAAAGACCTTAGGGCTGTATGAATAATGTATTAAGGCGATACGCATATTATTTTGACATATAAATCCGCTCTATTAGTTTAAGCTCTCCGGAAGAAAGCGAGTCCGGGCTTGAGGCCTTATATAAATCAGACGCAGCCTTATAATAGCCTGCGGATAATTCCATGTTGCCTAACAATTCGTAATTACATCCTAAGTAATAGCGGGCAGATGCTTGCCACTGGCTCTGGGGAAAATCGCGCAGCAGCTGCTCAAAAGTAGCTGCGGAAGACTGATAATTTCCACCTTCATTATACAACACGCCAAGAAAATACAGCGCCTGCTCCGTTTCCGCGGCGGAGGGAAAATCATTGATTAATTTTTGGTATCCTGCCTGCGCCAACGCGTCACGTGAATATATATCATAATTTCGGGCTCGAAAATAC
>SCPY01000214.1 GCA_004299495.1 bacterium
AAAAGGCGAAAACCGCGACTCTGAAGAAATTCGCGACGAGCGCCCTTACTTTTGGAGCCGGTACTCTCAGTACGCTTAAGGAATTCGTGGAATCTCAAGGGATATCAGGCCATGCCGTCAATACCTCTCTGTCCGGGCAATCTGTGGTAATGCGCACTATCGCTCTGCCCAGAATGAGCAGGGATGAGCTGAAGGGCGCCCTGCAGTTTGAAGCCAAAGAGATTATTCCCTTTCCTTTGGAGGAAATGATTTTGGACTGCGCCATCACTCAGGAAAAAATCAAAGACAACATGATGCAAGTGGCCGTGGTCGCGGTCAGGAAATCAGCGGTAGAGGCCCGCGTAGAGCTTTTGGGTAAGTTGGGCCTTACGCCAAACATCATTGATATAGATTGTTTCTGCCTGGCGAACGCGTTCACCCATCGCTATGTTTTGGCCGAGCCGCGGGCCAGCGCGAGTAAACCGGAAACTGTAGGCCTGCTGAATGTGGGATTCAGCGTTACGAATCTGGTGATCCTTGAAAATGGCGCGGTCAGATTCAGCCGGGATATAGCTTTTGGGGGGCAGGAGCAAAGTTTAAACAGCCTGGTTTCGGAAATCAACTCCTCTGTTGACTATTACGAGAACCAGATTGGTTTACAAATAGAAAAGGTGTGCCTAAGCGGAGGCTCGGGCGCGATCCCCGCCATTCACGATTTTATCAGCAGCCATCTGAGCCTCCCCCTGGTTAATTTTGACCTGTTAACCGGTATTGCCGTTGACCCCGCGCTTAATAAGGACGCCCTTATCCGCGCGCAGGGGTTATTCGCGGTGGCCCTGGGGCTGGCCTTACGATGATAGAAATAAACCTGCTTCCCGAAGGCTCGCGCGGAAAGCGCGCTGTCCGGCTCGCTCTCCCCGGAGACTATCTTAAAAAGTCCATTTTTGTTCTAATTGCGCTTATAGTGGTTACGCATATACTCATACAGATTTTTATTACCGTTAATGCCTTAAGGCTTGCCTCATCCGTCAGGCGTTTGGCGGCCATCCGGCCGCAAAAGCAATTAGTTGATAAGATGAAAAGCGAGGTTCAGAGCTATAAGGCCATGCGGGATTTGTTCTCGCGGGCGGGCGCTCAGCGCATGCCCGTCGCGCCGGCGCTGAACCTGATAAGCGATGTTCTGCCTGAAGGGGTGTGGTTGACAGGACTTTCGCTTTCCGCGCGGGCAGGCGAGCTGTCGGGGGCCTGTGTTTCGGCTGAAGGCGGTGAAATTACCCAGGTTGGGAAACTATTAAACGCGCTTAAACAAGAGCCGGCGCTAAAGATTGTCTTCCCCGAGCTTGAATTATCTTCGGTGAAGAGAAGAAAGCTGGGGCAAAGCGAGATAGTTGAATTTGTAATGAGCGCCAACAAACAGGCGAAGAACCCCAAAAAGAAATAACGCGTACTATGGCCACAGGACAATTGACTAATCTGCAAAAAAAGTACGTATTGACGGCGCTTATTTCCGCGATAGCCGTTTATGCCGATTTTACCTATGTCTTGAGGGCGCAATGGAACAATTATAAGCAGATGAGCGCTAAGCTTCGCCAGGCGGAGGTATCCTTAAGCCAATATGACGAAAACTCTGCTTACTATAAGAATCTGGTTTTAGAATACGGCCGGATTAAGGACAGCCGCGCGGAAGTAGAAGAAAATGTTTACTCTGACGCGTCCGTGCCTTTGTTTTTGGACGGCCTGTCAAGGCTGGCAAATTCATATGAAGTTAAAATTATGCAGGTAAGGCCGCAAGTCGCGCCCTCTGATAAAGCCAAAGGCGCGGAGAAGGCTCTCAGCCCGGATTTTCATCCTTTATTTCTTGAATTTGACTTGAGCTGTTCCTACCATCAATTAGGAAAATTTTTGAACGCTCTTGAGCGCAATCCGCTGGTGGAGGCGAACCGGATAAATATTGCTCCTGACGCGCAGGACCCGCTAAGACAAAAGGCCCTGCTTACCTTAAAAGTATATGTGCAGAAGAAATAAATTCATTGTCATTATAATCTTTTCTGCTATAATACTTTCCGTAATTATTTTCTTTGCGCGCGGTAGGGGCCTTCCGGCTGGCGCGCGCGCTCCGGCGAAACGCGCTGAGGGAATTCCGGTAAAAGAGGCGGAGTTTATTTATGACGCCCGTGAAAAGAGAAATCCTTTTATGGCGCTTATAGGCTCAGACGGGCGTATTTTAGAGCCGCGGATAAGCAGGAAGCGGGACGGAGTAATCGATCTTGAAGGAATTATCTACGACTCCGGTAGTTCGTCTTACGCGGTAATCAACGGAGAGATTGTCAAGGCAGGCGAGGCAGCCGGAGATTATCAGCTTATCAGGATTGAGCCGCAAAAAATAATTCTTTCAAAGGAAGGCAAAGAGTTAGAAGTGGAACTAAATACGGAGGAGTAGCTAATGGCCCTTAAACCCTTAAGCAGTTGCGGCATATTTTTATTTGTCTTATGCGTAGCGGCCTATGCCCAGGAATCCGCTCCCGTCTCCCGGGACACGGAGATTCCCGTTTCTGAGATGAACGCAGAGAGCGCGCCTGACACGGGAGCCCTCAAGGACAAAATCACGCTTGATTTTAAAGAAGCGGAACTGCGCAATGTTTTAAAGGTTATCGCCTATAAATCAGGAGTGAATATTGTGGCAAGCCCCGAGGTGGCCGGGACGGTCACCATACGCCTTCAGAATGTCAACTGGCTTGAGGCGCTTAAGACTATTATCAGCACCTACGGATATGGCTATGACCAGAGAGAGAATATAATCGTGGTAGCCCCCTTGGATAAGCTCACCGAGCAAAAAAAACAGGAGGTGGAGTTATCCCAGGTCCAGCCGACCCTTACCGAGGTGTTCGCGCTCAAATATGTGGACGCCGCTGACGCCCAAAGGGCAATTGAACCTCAGCTTTCCTCAAGGGGTAAAATCACGGTCTTAGAGTCTACCGGTCAGGCGGGTTGGGAATTTGGCGCCGGAGACGATGTGGGAAAAAGAAAAAGGATTTCCGAGGGCAGGGTTTCCCGCTCCAAGACTCTTATTGTTACCGATGTTCCTCCGGCGCTGGACAAGATAAAAAAGATTATCAGCGATATAGATATAAAGCCCCTGCAGATACTGATTGAGACCCGTATTGTGGAGGCGAATAAAGACCGCCTGCGCGACATCGGCCTGGATTGGGGTACCGGCTCAAGCGGGGCATCGTCCTCTACCGGAGCGCTCAGCTTTACCCCCTCCGGCAAGAATAGGAGCGGAACAGACACCAGCCAGGTGGGAGGGCATATACTTTCGGACTTGGTTACCCCCTCCTCGTTTGGGCCGAAGTCCACCGGCCTGACCACCGCGAATGCCGGGTTGCGGGTGGCCTTTAGAAAGCTTACCGGAGCGCAGTTTGAGGCTATCCTGCACGCGTTGGAAGAAGACGTAACCGCCAACACATTATCCGCCCCCAGGGTTTTGACTCTTAACAATCAGGAGGCGGCAATCCTGGTGGGCCAGAAATATCCGCTGGTTAAAACCGACGTCTCTACCGAGAGCGGAAAGATTACCGGCTCAACCCTGCAGAAATATCAGGACATCGGCATACAGTTAAATGTGGTGCCGCAGATTTGCGATAAGGATTTTATAAATATGATCATTCATCCCGCGGTTACCTCTTTTACCGAAACCCTGGAGATAAAAAGCGACAGCGGAGCCACGCTTTCTAAATTCCCCATCATAAACACCAGGGAGGCCGAGACCCAGGTGCTGATAAGAGACGGAGAGACCGTGGTCATCGGCGGCTTGCTTAAAGATGTTAAAACCAGGGGCAGGTCGGGGATACCTTTTTTGGGGGACATCCCCATATTAGGCCTGCTTTTTCAGCGGCAGACCGAAGATACGGAGAAAATAGATCTTTTGATATTTATTACAGCCCGGGTCGTGAAAGAGGGTGAGTTTGCCGATGCCTATATCGCGACCCTGGAAGAGAGATTAAATACGCTTGACACTAAGAAGAAAAAAGGCCTTAAGAAACCACCCCTTTAGTTTTTTTCGGAATTAATCTCTGAATTTACTCGCGGATAACCGCGGATTTTGCGTCAGAGGAATCCGCGCTAATCCGCGTTTGATTTAGTTTTCATGATTATGCAATACGCGGTGAATGTGGTGTTTACGAAATCGGGCGAGATGAAATATATCTCGCATCTTGATTTACTGCGCCTTTTGGGGC
>SCPY01000215.1 GCA_004299495.1 bacterium
TCAATGCCCTGGCGCCTGAAACGCCTTGAGAGATGAGCGAAACGTTTGCGTACGCGGTTGGACAAAATCTGCGCGTGGTGCTTGGACTTTTCAGGCGTAAGGAAATTTTTTGCTAAAGGCATTTTATGTGAGAGAAAAAAGAGGCGCGATATTTTCTATTTCGCCAGGCGGCGGGATTTCATGAAGAAATAGACTATCACCGCGGAGGTAACCACCGGCGAAGCCCATTCGGGAATGTGAATATGGAAGCTTTTTAAAATCATAAACAGGCCCAGGAACAACACCGAATACATAGCGCCGTTCTTCAGGTATACATACTTCTTGACGCGCTCAATGTTGCCCTTGGTAAGATTGCGGACCACGACCGCGCCCAGGCCGTTGCCAAGAAGAATCAGCGGCACAGACATTGTGAAGGCAAACGCACCCAGGATGCCGTCTATGGAGAATGTGGTATCAATCACTTCCAGGTAAAGAATCTTACTGATGTCGCTGGCTTGAGAACGCAACAAGTCCTCTTCCTTTCGCTCGGCGCTGTTTTTAAACCCGTGGGTGATGAAAAAAGCGGTTGAGCCGACCACAGCCCCAAAAGCCATCATATGATTGCCTTTAAGGGCAAACCATACGATAAGGCATAAAAGCACGGACACCACCGAATAAAACCACAGCCCGTTGACATAGAAAAATTTCTCCACCCCTAAGCCGTAGCGCTTTTCCTCAAGAAATAACCAGTGAAAAAACAGAAACACCAAAAAAACTCCTCCGCCGATTAAAAGGACCGGGCTTGATTCCTCAACAGCCGCCAGCGCTCTGGCATCCCCGGAGAATGTCGCGGTAAGCGCCCCCAAAAAACCCAACTGAGGCGTGGTAAACCAGACAATAAGCCACGGCAAGAGCCCCCTTACCACAAATACCGCGAAAAGTATCCCCCAGCACAAAAACCAGCGCCGCGCCTTTTCCCCCATTCCGGACAATACCTCGGCATTGATGATAGCGTTATCAATACTGCTGATTGATTCAAACAGGCATAACCCAAAGATAATTAAACCGGAAGATAAGATATTTGACATGCTTGCTCTTTAAACTAATTACCTATAGCGCCTAACAGGTCATTCATATCCGGCATACCCAGCGTCATCTTGCGGTATCCGGCAGGAATCTCAAACAATTCCCCGCCTTGCGGGCCGGTTTGAATATTCTTAAACTCGCTTGACCAGCTCCCGTCCACGGCGGCAGTTTTTACCGGGATATGCGCCGCTTCATCAATCCACTGAAAAACTTCTTCACGCTTCCCCTCAAGCTCAAAAATCACGCGGTACTTCACGGTGTTCCTGCCGCTAACCTTTTCATTTCCCTCTGCCTTGCGCTCAATTTCCCCGTCCATCTTTTCCCGCGTGCTGGCAGCCGTTCGCGGATTAAACGGCTGCTCCATATACATCTTATCATTTGGCATAAGCACCCAGACAAGTTTCTTATCCGTACGGCTTATGGTGACGGCCTCCGGCATTTCTACCCGCGACTTCTCTCCGGAAACATAAATTTTTCCCGTAAAGGACCCTTCCGCGGAAAAACTCGCCATATCAGCGCTGAAATCCTGCGCGTAGCCCGGCAAAACCAAAAAAATCGCCCCTAATAACACACACATCGCGCATAGCATTTTCGTTTTCATAACGCTCCCTTTCTGTTTGTTTTTGTTAGCCTGTTCTGATTTCTGCCGGCTAAGCCATATTCTGGTAAAATAAATCGGAGAAATTTAACGCGGGCGGAATTTATAATTCCTTTGGCCTTGATGCCGCTTCGGGTTTTTCGCTAAAGGCTCGCGGCCTGATTCGGAGAAACGTTCGGAGGGAATTTCCGGATG
>SCPY01000216.1 GCA_004299495.1 bacterium
CAATACCCGGCTAGCGAAAAATCGGTTGGCAATATATCTGGGCATATCCAGCAAATCCCAGGCCGGCATAGGAGAAAGATTTAAATCAATGAGCCTTTCATCCACAGGGTTGATAAATATCCTGCCGTTATCCTTGTATCCAAAATTAAGGATAGAGGCGTCCACATGGCCCTTAAGCAAAGAATCCATTAATCTGAAAAGCGCGTTCTCTCCTTCCGCCTGAACAATGTAATCTACAGAAGCTTCAGCCAAAACATACTTGGGAAAAAGAGTAGGATGAAGGCCTCCCCATATTATTTTAATATCCTTAAACCTCATTTTGGCCGCACGGGATATTTTCAGGGCCTCATTGATGACCGGCCCGGTCAATACTGACAATCCGATAGCTAAAGGCTTCTTGCTGGCAACCACATCCAGGGGGTCGGAATAATCGGTATTAGCGTCAAAAATATCCGCTTTAATTCCTTTTCCTCTCAAGTAGCCGGCTAAATACAACACCCCATAAGGAAGATAAGCCGGGCTTCCATCTCGAATCCAGGAAAATGGATTAATCAATAAAATATCCGCTTTATCATTCATAATATTAACAGTTACTTATTCACCGAAGAGGCAAAAGAAAAACTCTTAAGCACCTGAAATACATCCTTAATCCCTATCTCTCTGTCTTTAAGCAGTCTTAAACCGATAAAAGCTATATTTATGATATTCACCACTTTGGCGAAATAGAGCAAGCACGACGGATTATTACGCAAGAATCTATTCCGGGATAAACCGTTAGTCAGCCAGGAAGGAATAAACGGCTTAGAGGTCAAAGAGAAAAGACAATTCCAGAACAAATTATTTTTATAGCCGTAGATCATTTTCTTATCCCTCAACAAAACATGATTAAGCCTCAGCGCTTCATCCGCCTCTCCTTCCACGTGCTCTTTGCGGATAATTCCATCTTTAAGCGCCATATTGGTTAAATCGGTTTTAGGAAAATAAACCAGAGAATGCATATTCAACTCAAAGGGCTTGGGGATTTGAAGGTAAAACCTTAGGGTTTCCCGCAGGTCAACTTCAGTTTCGTAAGGATTATTCACAATAATATCAAAAGTTAGCCTTATGCCAACTCGGTGAAATATATTTGTTAGCTCTACCGTCTTATCGTTAGAGTGATTTCTTTTATAAAGATCTTTCCGGATCCGCTCCGAACCGGACTGCAAGCCAACCCGGCCGTGAGTAAGCCCGGCATCCTTAAGCATTCTTACGGTTTCTTCGGTTACCATATTGGGATAAAAGAGCGCGGCGAATGGAAGGTTTATTTTTTCCTTATACTTAGCGCAAAACTCCGCAGTCCACTGCTTGTTAAAAGCAAAGACCTCATCAGCAAAGACAATCTTCTTAAGATTTTTGAAATATCTTTTTAAATTAATTATATCCCCAATAACATTATCCACGTTCTTTAGGCGGACAAATTTCTTATCGTTCATTATAGACTTGAGAATATTATTGGTACAGTAGGTGCATTTATACGGGCACCCGCGGGAAGAGAAAATCTCGCCCACGGAGTTAGCGGATAAAGGATCCCCTTCCAAAACCAGATCATTTTCAATATACCATTTATAATTACCTGAATAATCTATCGGCGGAAGATTATCTATATCTATAAGCTCATTCATCCCGTTCTTATAGATATGCCCGCCTACCCTCACCCACAATCCGGGAATATTCTTAGTCTCGCTTAAATCTTCCGTGAACCTCCGCAACACATCTAGAAATGGATACTCCCCCTCTCCCAGGCAAACCATATCCGCCAACTCTATACACTCCTCCGGAGAAAGTATGGCGTGCGTCCCTCCTATTATGATTTTTATATTTTTAAGCTCTTGGCGCACGCGGCGGACAACTTCCTCGGCAGTCTTTAAAGATGAGGAACGGATACTGATCCCCAGTAAATCGGTATTCAAGTCCTTAATCAAGCGGATCAAAAGC
>SCPY01000217.1 GCA_004299495.1 bacterium
GTCAAAAGGAGAAACCTCCCTCGGCCAGATGATTCCCTTATCATCATGATGAGCCTCAATTATCGCCTGGAACATCCGGGAGACCCCGATGCCGTAACAGCCCATTACAACCGGCTTACGCTCGCCTTTCTCGTTGACAAAAAGCGCCTCAAGGCTTTGAGAATATTTAAGGCCTAACTTAAAGATATGCCCCAGCTCTATCGCTTTGGCTTGCCTAAGGCGGGTTTTACATTTCGGGCAGCTATCCTTGCCCGCGGTGCTGGCGAAATTGCACCCCGGGCATATTGCCACGGTGTCCTCTCCGGATTCAGCCAAAACCATAAACTCATGAGATACAGTTCCTCCCATAACCCCGGAGTCGGCCTCAGTGATGACGCAATCCAGCCCGCAGCGCTTGAATATCTTAAGGTAGGCCTCATACATCAGCTTATAGTTTTTATCTAACCCCTCTTCGTCAACGTCAAAGCTGTAGGCGTCCTTCATAATAAACTCACAGGCCCTGATCATGCCGAACCGCGGACGGATCTCATCCCGGAATTTGGTTTGGATCTGATAAAGGACCAAAGGAAGCTGCCGGTAAGAGTTTACGCTGCGGGCCACGAGATCGGTGATAACCTCCTCATGGGTCGGCCCCAGGCACATCTTTCTTTGGCGCCGGTCAACAAAGCGAAACATTATTTCTTCCATCTGTTTATTTCTTCCCGACCTGTCCCAGAGTTCCTGCGGCTGTAATCCCGGAAGCAGCAATTCTTCGGCGCCCGAGGCATTCATCTCCTGGCGAATGATATTTTCAATATTCCTTAACACCCTAAGACCCAGGGGCAGATATGAATATACCCCGGAAACCAGCATCTGGGCAAAACCGCTCTTAAGCATAAGCTTATGCCCGGAGCTCTCCGCTTCCTGCGGCGCCTCTCTTAAAGTTGGGATAAAACTCTTAGACCAGAGCACTTTTAAATATCTCCTCGCTTAAGGCCACTCCCATTTTCTTAAAACGATTAAAAAGCAAAGGGACAACCCCGTGGTTTTTCCAGGCGCCTATAATCTTTCCGTTCTTATCCATCTCTTCTACCTCATAAGAAAATAAGTCCTGCAGGATAAGCTCATCATTATCTATGCCCCTGACTTCCGTGATATGGGTAATCTTACGCGAGCCGTCGGCAAGCTGCTCCTGTTGTACTATAAGATTAAGCCCTGAGGCAATCTGCTTCTTAATCGCCCAGGTGGATATATTCACTCCGGAAGTCAAGATCATAGTCTCAATCCTGGAAATCGCGTCCTGGGGAGAGCTTGCGTGCAATACCGCCAGCGCCCCGTTATGGCCTGAGCACATTGCCTGCAGCATATCCAGGGCCTCCCCCGAACGGATTTCGCCGAGAATAATCCGGTCCGGGCGCATTCGCAGGCTGTTCTTGAATAAATCCCTCAAGGTAACCACGCCCTTGCCTTCTATATTCCCCGGCTTGGTCTCAAGCCCAACCACATGCTCCTGGTTAAGCTTCAGCTCCGCGGTATCTTCAATGGTAATGATTCTTTCTTCGGCCGATATATAGGAAGACAGGATATTCAAGGTAGTGGTCTTTCCGGCACCGGTTGCTCCGGAAAATATAATGTTGAACTTCGCCCTTATGCCGGCTACCAGAAAATCTGCCATAGGCCTGCTTAATGTATCGCGGGCGACCAGATCGTCAATAGTCCCGAATTCCTTCAGGAACTTGCGGATGGTCATCACCGGTCCGGCCAGAGATAACGGAGGAATTATAATATTTACCCGCGAGCCGTCAGGCAGGGACAGGTCGGTAAAAGGGGTCATCTCGTCCACGTGCCTGCGTGTAGGCGAAAGGATCTTTTGGATTATATAAAGAAGGTGCTGGGTATTCTCAAAAGTGATATCCGAAAGGGTAGTTCTTCCCTCCTTCTCGATATACACCTTCTTGGGCCCATTCACCATAATTTCCGTGATTGACTTATCTTCCAGCAATGACTTTAAGGGGCCCAACCCAAGAATCTCATCCACCATATCGTCAACAATCTTAGGAAAAGCGCTTTCGTCTATCTGAAAATGCTCTCTATTCTTCAGGTCTTCAATAATCTTGATAATCGTGTAGCGCAGCTGCTGTTCGTCTACCTTCTCGCCGCTAAAGATATGTCCATATGTTTCTTTTAAATAACGGCGGACTTTATCCTTTATAATTTTTGACATAATTCCTATACTCCTTTAAAAGCTCATCTACCGCCTGAAGCGCGGGCACCTTCCTGAGCGGCTTCGCGTTTTTATAGAGCAGGCCTTCGCTTTTGCCAAAGGCAATAGCCAGGTCCGCTCCTTCCGCCTCTCCCGGGCCGTTAACAACGCAGCCCATCAAGGCCAGTTTTACCGGTTTAACAAACAAAGGATGCGTAAGAACTGATAGTTTATCTTGTAATTCATTAACCATCTTTTCTATGTCCACTTCGGTCCTTCCGCAGGCAGGGCAACTGATAATCTCGGGGCCAAAACTACCCAGGCCTAAGCTTGCCAGGATATACTGCGCGACTATTACTTCCTCTTCCGGCTCAGCGGTAAGAGAAACCCTGAATGTATCCCCTATGCCCTCAGATAAAAGAATCCCCAAAGCTACCGCGGATTTTATCTTGCCCGCCTCTGAGAAACCGCTTGCGGTAAGGCCTAAATGTAAAGGATAATCGCATTTTGGAGCAATGGACCGGTACGCCTCAACAGTATCCAGGACAGAAGATGCCTTTAAAGAAACTACGATGCGGGTAAACTTTAAATCTTCCAGCATCCTGATATAATCCAGGGCCGCCCTTGCCAGCCTCAAGGGAGGACTTAACTTATGATTATACCTGAATATCTTGGGGATTGAGCCGGAATTCAACCCCACCCTGATAGGAATGCGATAATCATTCGCCGCGGAAACTATCTCCTTTATTTCCTGCCTCTTGTAGATATTTCCCGGATTTAAGCGGATTTTATCCGCCCCCGCCTTTATCGCGCAAAGAGCCAATTTCCAGTTAAAG
>SCPY01000218.1 GCA_004299495.1 bacterium
ATTAAAGATTAAATAATAGATGCAGATTACCGCAACCCCCATCGGCACCACCGTTGAGAAGAATACCAGGGTCAGAATCTTTCTCTGAAAACGGTTGGCAATGCAGAAACGGCTGCGGCATTCACTTTTCTTTGTCATTTTTCACCTCGCTGCTTGCCTGTCCGGCCAAGCATTCGTTTAAAATATTCCAGAAATCGAGCGATGGCATCCCGCGGCTTCGGCTTAGATTCAACACTCTCCGGCGCCTTGGCAGCCTGAATAATCGCCTGCCGGTAGCCCACCTTTATGCCGGCATAATATCCTTCGCTCGCGCTCTGGGTATTATCCGCGTCGGTCATAAGCGCGATAGCGCCTACCGAAGCTTGCGGGTAATTGCCGAATGCCAGCCGGTAATCGTCCATAATATTACGCTCCTCAAGGACCCACTCCCCGAGTTTTTCACTGCCCGATTCAAGCACGAGAAGCTTGATATTCCTATAAAATGGGCTGGTAAGCACCGCCCCCTTGGGCAGGTCCTCCGACCAGATGTATTCTATGCATTTGGTGTTGGTAAAAATAAATGCCGGAAAGATTACATATACCCTCGCCGCGTAGTCATCACGCTCTATCCATGATTTTTTGCTTACGCTTGCGCTTTGGGCCTTTGAAGGAAACCTTCCGATCTTCCAGCTCCAACTGATATAGGGATACTTCCTGGGGCTGAAGCTTATTTTATAAAATAATCCCGATGATGCCTTATCGCTCTTGGCAAAAAGGTATCCCTGGGGAGCTCCCGGACTAACTTCGTAAAAGACCCTGCCGCGGAAAACCTTTTCTTTCCATTCCTTAAGCGCGTCTTCTCTGTTAAAGGGAAACCACTTAAGCTCGCCTTCTGCCGAACAAACCCCCCGGCCGGAAACAGAAAGATAAACCAAAAAAAATAAAAATACCGCTAATAACCTTTTCACTATTTTTCTATCATCCTGAAATACTTACGCGCTACTCGCTTAAGACGCTTTTAACCGCGGACAGCATCCTGCCCGCCTCTTCTTCGCCTTTTTTAATCAAGGTGCCTACCCTGAAGAAATCAAACCAGTCAACACCTTCGGCAATAGGGCTTAACAGGATATCGGCCTTCTGGCAATCTGACTCCGCGATAGCGTATTCCATCGCCTGGATACTGTTGACGATGATATCCAAGATATTCGGAGAGACCATCCGGACCGCCCTGTCAAAGAGGCAATAGCGCGCCCGCGCCAGAATGCCCCCGGCGTTTGCCGATTCCCTTTCGGCTTCCTTGCGCCTCCGGCTAAACTCGTAACTGCGCTGCGCTGCCTCCGGGCTAGGAAGCACATTAACCGCGATTATCTTTGTTATGCCCTGCCTGACCAACGTACCGATAGGCACCGGCTCAATAATTCCGCCGTCAATGATAAGGTCTCCGTCCTTTACGGACGGGGCAAATACTCCGGGTATGGCGATACTGGCCATAATCGCGTCAATCAGGCGGCCTGAGCTATATACCACCTCCTGCCTCTTGGTAATGTTGCAGGCAACGACCCTCAAGGGAATCCTGACATCCTGAAAAGTCTTATCCGCGATATAGCGGGCAAGAAACCTGCGTATTTTATTGCCTTTGGCGATAGACATCTTGTGCAGATATAAATCCAATAAAAGTCCGTATGTTTTCTTACGGTTATTATCGTATTCTAAGAATATTTTCTCCATCGCGGACGCGCTCAGGCCCGAAGCCCACAGCGCCCCGATCAACGCGCCCATACTCGTCCCGGCAATCGCGTCAACCGGTATATTTTCTTTTTCTAAAACCTTGATCACTCCGATGTGCGCCAGGCCGAAAGCCGCGCCTCCCCCCAGCGCCAACCCTACGCGGATATTGCCTAATTCCCTGGCGATCCTTCTCATGGAGCGGGAATACTCTAACTGCGGAAACTCCCAGACAATCCTGCGCGGATATCCTTCCGCCTTACGATACCGCTCCTCGAGGAACGGGAGGGCCGCGTAAACCGGATACTCAAGAATGTTCACCACATCCTCAGGCGATAACTTCTCGCTTTTCTCCTGCTGATTGAGGATTATCTTTATCTTGCTTTGAGGGTATTTCACTTTGGTCAATAAATCAGACAAAAGCGCCCCCGCCCTTCTAAGATTGTCTTTTTCATAATTAGTAATCACATGAATGGTGTCCGATTGATTAAGCGTGCTGAAGATAGCGTCATCCATTAAATCAGGCAGATCAACAATGATATAGTGATAGCTTCCGGTCAGGTAGGTCAGGAAGGCATTCAGCCTGCCGGCATAGGAAGCATCAGCGCTTTCGTGGACCACGTTAACTATTGCCGCTCCGGAAAGAGGATCGTGAAATATGGCGTCTTTAAGCATTTCATCCGGAGGCAGCGGGGCGTCAAGCTTGATCGCGGGCGGCGCCCGCAGAGAGCCATCGGGGGCCTTAGCCGTCAGCCCGGAATCCTGATACATAGAGCTTACCGGCATCTTGGTTACATTTATCAGAATCACATTCCTGCCGGTTTCCTTTTTTAAGCTTAAGCCCAGATTGATTACGTAGAGGGTCTTACCCACCATGGGGCCGGCGCTAAACACGGAAATGATATTGCTTTCAAAAATCTTTTTTTCAATAAAGTCTTTCTTTTTAAGGCGGCGGGACAGAGTCTGGCTCAAATCAATGGCCAGCTTCGGGATTTTGTTAAGGATAAACTTAAAGTCTTCCTGGGTTATTTCCAGGATTCTGGTGTCATTTGCCGCCTCGGCATACACCGAGTGGTTCTCGCCGGTCAATACGGAAATCATCCCGAAATACTTTCCGCAGTTCAGGTATTCTAACACCTCTTTTTCCGAGCTGCCTGAACTATCGGAAGGAACACGCATAGCAAATATCCTTATCCTTCCGCTGATCACGCAATAAAAGGCGCTGGGCGGATCGCCCTGTTTGTATACGGTATCCCCCTTCTTGTATTCCACCACCTTGCTTTTTTGGATAATAAGAATCTTCTCAAAATCGCTCAGCTTGGCAAATAGCGGGGAGTAATTGAGGATAAAATGCTTATCCGGGTCTTTTATGAATATGTCTAAAGGTAAACCCATAAACGCCTTTTTACTTAATTATCTCGTTCTCAAGCCACTCGTAGGAGCCGGCTAAAACCTTCTTGGCAAGCCCGCCCGCCTTCTTATCCTGATTACAACAAATGTCCTTAAAGTTCCCCGCCACGCGCCGCCTTGCCTGTTCGCAGAATAAATCCGCCAACCCTTCCGGCGGCCCTTCAGCCGGAGCTTGCTTCTGCCCGCTTAATGCCGCGGCATAAGAGCAAACGCTTGACATCACAAACAAGTCGGTGCCGATATCTACGAAGCGGGCCAATAGGTTTTGCCTTGATTCTAAGCGCTGCTGGTAAACAAGCATATTCAAAAACATAACCCTGGCCAAGCGCTTGGAAGCGCCTTTTACAAAAAGCATATGCCTTCTAAGCGGCTCCGGTAAATCCTTAAATCCGGACGGAGACAAAGACGGAAGCCATAGCTTGAGGAACCAGGCCGCGTAATAAAATCCCGTAGAAATCGCGAGCGCCGCTCTCTTAAAGATAGGCACTTTAGGGTTTAAAACAGCCTGCGCCCGCTTAAGATGCAGATCCAGGGCCTCGCGGGCGATAAAAAGGCGCATTATCTGGCTGGTGCCTTCAATGATTAAATTCACCCGCGCGTCACGAAACATCCTTTCTACCGGATAGCCCGGCTCGCCTCTTCCCTTTAAAGACAGGCTGGTTTCAAAACCCCTTCCTCCGCGGATCTGGAAGGTATCGTCAATTACCTGCCAGCTGGCTTCGGCGCAGAACATCTTGGCCATTGCCGCCTCAAGCCGGATATCCAGCTTTTTGGCGTCCGCCATATGCGAGGTCAGCCAGGTAACCGCGTCCATAGCTAAGGTATTCGCCGCTATTGTTGACAATTTTGTCGCCACTAATTCATGTTCGCCGATAGGCAATCCCCATTGCTTTCTCTCGTTTGCCCATTTGCGCGCTATCGACAGGCAGTATTTACTCATTCCGGTTACTGCCGCGGGCACGGTAAGCCGTCCGGTATTCAGAGTAAGAAAGGCCAGCTTCAGGCCCTGCCCTTCCCCAAGAAGGATATTTTCCTTGGGCACCTTCAGGTTGTTAAACTTCAAAAGCCCCAGCCTTACTCCGTGCAGGCCCATAAAATCACAGCGGTAAGACGCCTGAAAACCGGGAGTATTGGTTTCCACTATAAAAGCGGTAATCTGCTTCTTCTCTTTTCCTTTTTCTATTTTTGGCGGCGTTTGGGCCATCACAATCAGAATATCCGCGATGTTGCCGTTAGAAATCCACAATTTTTCGCCGTTGATTACATAATGATTCCCATCCGCGGTAGGTATAGCGCTTGTTTTCATTGTCCTGGGGTCTGAACCGGCAGTGGGTTCGGTAAGGGCAAAGCCGGAAATCGCTCCCTTTTTAAAGCGCGGCAGGTACTTTTTCTTCTGCTCTTCCGTACCGCATAAAGCAAGCGGTGTGGGCACGCCGATACTCTGGTGCGCGGAGAGTAAAACCGCGGTTGAGCCGCAATAGCTTGCCACCAGATGGATTGCCCGGTTATAATTCACCTGGCTTAAACCCAGCCCATCGTAGCCCTGGGGAATCTTCATCGCGAAGGCCCCCAGGTCGCTCAAGCCCTTTATCACTTCGTAAGGGATCTCTCCGGTTTTATCCACTTCATCAGGATTAAGATGAGCGGTAAGAAAATTCTTTAGTTTTTCTACGTATTCGGTGCCGATTTTCTTTTCGGATTCTGACTGAACAGGAAAAGGATAAATCAGGCCCCAGCTCAGCCGGCCGTGAAACAGCTCGCGCACAAAACTGGGATAATTCCATTCCCTTTCCCGCGAGCTCTCCGCCAATTCCAGCGACTCTCTTTTTTCCTTGCTGATATCCTTATGGTATAGGTCCATCCGGCTCTCCTGTTCTAGTAGAATCTCTCCTTACCCAACCCCGCCGAATCCGCGTAACGCAAAAGCCCTGCCCGGAAAGGGGGGAATCCCGTGCCCATCATCATCGCAAAATCCACGTCTGACGGCTCATTGCAGACCTTTTCTTCAAGGCACATTGCCGCCTCATTAATCATTCTATAGAGCATGCGTTTTAAAATATCCTCATCGGATAGAGCCGAACCCCTGCCGGTGTTAAATTTATAAACCTCTTGATTCGGTTTTTTATCTTTGCCTTTATGGATATAAAAACCCTTGCCTGTCTTTTTCCCAAACCATTTTTGCTCATAGAGCCTTTTGAGTATTGGAGCGGTTTTCATCCTCTCACCGAAATGTTCCTCTAAAAGTAAAGCCACTTTATAGCCCACATCTATGCCAATTTCATCTATCAGGGCAAAAGGGCCCATCGGCATGCCAAAATTAAGCATAAGCTTATCAATCCGCTCAAAGCTGATGCCCTCACCCAAAAGAAACCCTGCCTCATTTAGATAAGGAATGAGGATTCTATTTACCAGGAAACCGCAGGAATCCTTTACCACAATCGGGAATTTGCCAATGGATTTAGAAAATTCTACCAGGGTAGCAACGGTTTCGTCAGAGGTTTCAGGCGCGCGGATTATTTCTATCAATGGCATCCGGTGTACCGGGTTAAAAAAGTGCATCCCGATAACCCTGCCCTTATCTTTTACGCCTTCCGACATCTGGGCGATAGACAGGCAAGAGGTATTTGAGGCAAGGATAGCCCTGGAATCCGCGATTTCCCCTAACTGGCGAAACACATTCTTCTTTACCTGCATATCCTCAACCACAGCCTCCACAATCAAATCCGCGTTGGAGAATCCGCTGTAATCAGCGGTTGCGGATATAAGCCCCATCCTAAAGATTGCCTGAGCGCTTTTTAACTTCCTTTTCTTTACCGCGTAACTGTATACCTCTTTCGCCTGCTTTAATCCTTTACCTAAAGCAGAATAATTCAGGTCTTTCATCCGCACCATATGCCCGTATGCGCTAAAGGCCTGAGCGATACCCCCGCCCATCACCCCCGCGCCCAGGACCGCGCACTTACGAATCTTACTATGGCCCGCGTCAACCCACTTTGCCTTTTTATACTTCTCAATCAGGTAAAATACGCTGATGAGATTCTTGGAAACCGGGGTTATCACCAACTCTCCAAAAACTGCCGCCTCCCTTTCTAATGCCGCGGATAAGCCGCAGGTATAATTCTTAACTATTACCTCAAGGGCTTTCAAGGGGGCGGGATAATGGCCCTTGGTATTCTTGAGGATAAATTTTTCTGCCTGGCGCTTCAGGATAGCCCTGCCAAGGGGAGTTCTATCTAAGAAAATATTGAGGAACCCCTTAAGCTTTGGCTTACAGGCTTTGCGCTTCCCGGAATTCTTTCTTAAGAACTCTAATCCTTCCTGAAGCAACATGCTTTGGCTGCGCAACCCGTCAACCAGCCTGATCTTTAATGCCTCATTGCTTGAGACAGGCTCTCCGGAACTAATCAGCTCAATGCCTTTGCGCAAACCCACCAGCCGGCTCAGGCGCTTTGTCCCGCCAAAGCCGGGGATAATCCCCAGCTTCACTTCGGGTAAACCAATCTTTACCTTATCGCCGAAACAAGCAAAGCGATAATCACAAGCCAAAGCCAATTCCAGCCCTCCGCCCAGGCAGGCTCCGTTAATTAAGGCAATGGTCGGTATCGGAAGTTTCTCCAATCTGTTTAAAATTTTTTGCCCTGCCAGCGCCTTTGCCTGCCCCTCAGAAGGCGAAGTTATGCCTTCTATCTCTTTAATATCCGCTCCGGCAATAAAGATATCCGTTTTCTTACTTAAAATACAAGCCCCCTTCAAGCCTTTCTCCTGCTCTAATCGCGCAATAATACCATCCAGCTCAAGCAAGCTCCGGGCGGATAAAATATTCGCCTTAGACTCCGGCTGGTCAAACTCTATTAAAGCGAACCCGCCTTCTATCCTTAAATTAAGAGCCTTATCCATACCATCCCCTTACCTGCGAAATGCCTGCCGGATAAATTGCCTAAGCGCGTCTCTGGAAAAAATGTATTTAAGAAATGACATATTTTCGTCTATTTTATCTTTCGCGTTCACCAGCCCCCGCTTTCTTAATTCCTTTATCTCTCCCCCGTCAAGCCATATACCCTTACACTCAGGGCAAGCGTCAACATTGACCGCGCGCTTTCCTTGATATTCCTTGCGGAGCAATTTTATGCCGTTTTCGCATCTGGGGCATATCGCCTCTTTTTCGTCTAATTCGTCCTTGTAGTCTGAAATTTCCTTACCGTCTAACTCTTCCCGCCCGAGGCTGATAAACTTAAAATCTTTTGAGTCTGCCTCTATTACTTTTTCCAGCTCTCCGGAATCAAGCCAAATGCCTTCGCAGACAAAACATACGTCAAGTTCAACATTCTCCGCGTTTTTATGTTCTAATTTACCGACGCATTTAGGACAATTCATCATTGCCTCTTTTCTTATTTTGCTCTCTCTTGCCGCATAATAATTCCGCTAAACTCGCTCAACCGCCGCCGCGCCTTGCCATCCGCATAGCGCAGCGAAGCCAAGCGTAAAAACAGGCCTACGCGCTTTCTGGATTACCCATATACATCTTTTCTGTTGCTGATTCGTAAAACAAGGATTAGAATCTCCCGTTCCGATATCTTATAGATAACGCGATAATCACCCCAGCGGTAGCGCCAATATCCCTGGAATTCTCCTTTTAATGATTTTCCTAATCCCTTCGGGTCTTCGGCAAGGTAGGCCTCGATGCGAGCAAGAATTTTCTTAACCGTAGATTTATCTAACTTCTTAAGGTCTTCCTCAACCTGATCTATATAGACAACCTTATACACCGAGCCGCTTCCTTAGCTCCGCTCCTGAAACAATTTTAGATTTGGGATCATTAAAGCGATCCTTGGCAATTTGCGCGTCGGCATAGTCTTCTAAATAGTTGGCCAGGGCGTCGGTTACATAGAAAGTCTCGCTGCGACGCGTGGCTTTTGCCAATGAACTTAACCTGTTAGCCAATCCGGCCGGCAAACGAAATGCTTTTAATAAAGTCATATCTTCTTCTCCTTCCTGTAATAAACAGTATAACACTGTTATACAAGTATTACAAGAGAAATTTTTTACCTATCGCTCGTAAAACATAAGCAAAGCCTTTAACCTTCCTTTTTAGTAACAGCTCACCGCTCCACTATCACCGCCGCGCCCTGGCCGCCTCCGACGCAAAGCGAGGCCAGGCCGAGATGAAGATTCCTGCGCTGCATTTCTTTAAGCAGGGTTAGAATCAACCGGTTTCCGGTAACCCCTACCGGGTGACCCAAAGCAATGGCTCCTCCGTTAACATTGAGAATATCTCTATTCAGTTTGCCTACGCCGGTGCTCTCTAGTTGCCTTTCGCAGGCAATCACCTGCGCGGCAAATGCCTCGTTAATTTCTATAAGCTCTATATCACTTAATTTTAGATTTGCTTTAGCCAGAACCTCCGGTATTGCAAAGGCCGGTCCGATTCCCATTTTGCTTGGCTCAACGCCGCAATAGTCATATGCGCGGATATAACCCAGAGGCTTAAAGCCTAATTCCCGCGCCTTTTCTTCTTTCATTACCAGCAGGGCGCAAGCTCCGTCGGTAACCTGACAGGCATTGCCTACGGTGACAGTTCCGCTGTAACGGTCAAAGTAGGGCTTTAGCTTGGCCAGATCATCAAGACTAATATTCTGGCGCACGCCATTGTCATCCTGAAGCGCCTTTTCATATTTTGGCGGCACTAATACCGGCACAACTTCTTCCTTTAACCTCTCCCGCGCCGCAAAGGCGCGCTGGTGGCTGGTGAGGGCAAATTCATCCTGTTCTTTTCGGCTGATACCATATTCTTTAGCCAACACTTCCGCGGTTTGTCCCATATTCAGGCCGCAGACCGGGTCGGTCAGGCCCAACTGCAGGCCAATCACCGGTTTTAACAGGGAGCTTGGCTTAAGCAATTCCCAGAACAGGGAAATTTTCTCTAAGGGGTTCCTGGCCTTAGAAAGTTTCAAAAAAAGCTTGGCGGTTTTAGGAGGATAAAACATCGGGATGTTAGACATCGACTCCGCCCCGCCGGCAATAACAATCTCATCCAGCCCGGCATTTATCTTTTCTATAGCGGAAGTAACCGACTCGAATCCTGAGGCGCAATTTCGGGAAACTGTATAGGCGCGCTTTTCCTTAGGAATTCCGGCCATAAGTGAAATTACCCGGGCGATATTGGCCGCGTCAATGGCTTGAGCTACTGAACCAAAGATAACCTCGTCAATCTTACCCGGGTCTATAGCGGTGCGCTCTAACAATTCCCTTACAGCCAACCGTCCCAACTCCTGCGCCGAAATGTCCCCAAAATCCGTCCAGGCCCTTACGAAAGGGGTCCGTATACCGCTAACGATAGCTACTCTTGACATAATTTTACCTTTCCTGCTCCTCTAGAAGCTCTAAGAACGCATCCGCCACCTTGGGGTTAAATTGAGTACCGATGTTTTTCTTAAGCTCAGCCACTGCCTCCTCCTTGCCAAGCGCCTTGCGGTATGCCCGGTGAGAGGTCATCGCATCGTAGGCATCGGCTGCTGAGACAATTGCCGCAAAGATATTAATGTTATGCGCGCTCAACTTATCCGGATATCCGCTTGCGTCATGGCGTTCGTGATGGCTCCTGACCACCGCTAACATCTCTTTGTTTATCCTCAGAGGTTTTAAGATTTCCTCTCCGGTAACGGGGTGAGCGCGGATCAAATCCATTTCCTCATCGCTTAACTTTTCCTTCTTATTCAAGATGTTATCGCTGATTCCTAATTTTCCGATATCGTGTATAGAGGCAATCTCTCTTAATAGCATTATTTTTTCATCGGGAAACCCCATCTTGAGGGCTATCCTCGCGGCATAATCCGCCACCCTCTCGGAGTGGCCTTTAGTATAGGCGTCTTTGGCTTCTATCGCCCGCACCAAAGATTCTACCACCCGATAAAAATAATCAAGAGACTTTTGCCGAGATTCAGCCAGGCCCTTTGCCATCTGATTGAAAGACTTAGCCAGTTCGCGGATTTCATCGCTGCCGCTGGCCTTAACCTCGTAACGGAGATCACCCTTAGCGATGCGGCGCGTTCCCTCCACCAATTCACCTACCGGCCTGGTTATTCTTTTTGAAATCAACATCCCGAGCGCCAGGGAAACAATAATTCCCGAAAGCAGAATAAATAAAATACGCTTATGCACCTCCCTCTGCGTAAGATAGACCTCATCCGCGGCAACATCTACTCCCAGTATCGCCACCGGCTCTCCTTCTTCATCGTATATCGGAGCGTAGCCGGATAAAGCCATCCCCCAATCATCAGCAGACAACTCCTTATCTACCGAGGGGCCGCTAAAGGCCTGCCGCATCTCGGGAAAACCGGAAACGTCATATTTATCTCCAGGATATGAAGTCCTCCATTTGGGCATAGCTCTTTGCATGGTCGGATTAGGATCAACTATAAACTGCCAAATACCTTTCTGCCCTGTCCGGGCCATTGTATAAATGTATTTAATCCGCGGGTTTGCCTTCTTAATCTCTTTTAATTTCCCGGAGATTATCCGGAATTCATCGGTATTTATCCCTTCACGATTCAAAGGAACACGCTTAAGCATATCCGCGTCGAGTGCCAACGCGCCTGTCTGGGTAATTATCATTAACCTATTCCTAAGTTCATTAAATCTTGAGGCAGACACGTATTCATAAATCAGGAAATTGCTCATTGCCACGGAAAAAATCATCGCGGCAATTAAAACCAGGGTCAATCTGAATTGGAAACTCCCAAACTTAAGGTTAATCTAAGGCCTCCTGTCCACAAACCGCTTCACTTTATTAGAAACCTCCATCTCCACCCGCTCCAACATTTCTTTGCGCGAGAGGACAGCTATATCGTTAGGGGTAACTTCGGTAGCCGAATGGATCTTGTTTTTAAGCGCCTCTCTTATGGCTTGCGGGTTGGCATCATTTCTTATACTCAAATAAATATACAGCTCGTCAACCTCATAAGGGTCGTTGTCTTTTTTCTTAAGCTCTACCTGCCATTCCTCAACTCCGGGCTCTCCCTCTAAAATCTCTCCGAAGAGGCTGAAGTTCACCAACGTCCCCTTCACCTTGGAAAGCGTTAAGTTTCTAATGTCTGAGGCGCGGCTAATCTCGGAGGATACGCGCGGGACGGTCCTCTTACAATAAGGGCATGGCTCATAGGTAATGCCCCCCTTAACCAAATCCCCGGTGCGATAGCGAAACACGCAACTTCCCCGGGCATCAATGCTTGTATACACAAGCTCTCCGCCTTCGCCTTCTTTTTTCACCTCTCCCGTTTCGGGATCAATCACCTCAAAAATTTCTTTATCCGGATAGGTGTGGTAGCCGCTTGATACTTGCATCTGTGTCGGGCACTCCCCCCAGGCGCATTTTGCTTCGGTAAAGCCGTAAGTTCCCATCACATACACATCCTTCGCTCCCATACCCTTGAGCAGGCCGGATAATTTTTCCTTAAAACCGGAAGGCACTGCCGAAGCCCCCAAGATTATCTTTTTGACAAAGCTAAAATCCTTTCCCGATTCCCCGGCTGAACGCACGATGTGGTAGATATAGCTGGGTACCCCGATAAGCATATTCGGCCTGACCTTCGCAATTGCCTCAATATTTCCCTGCGTGCCCAGGACCTTTCCTCCTCCGGTAGAAAGCAAGAAGCGATTATGGGCCAGGCCGGCGAAGACGGTCTGCCAAAAGGCAAGGTGAGGGGCGTAAGGAAAGAGATTTACCGCCCGGTCATCCGGGAGCGTCCCGAACACCTCCAGCAACCTATAACCGGATACGCGCAGATTTTCAATGTCAAAAGCGGTATATAAAAAAGAAACCGGCTGATTAGCGGTGCCGGTGGTGGCGGTCAGAAAAATCGGACGGTATTCTTTTTCTAAATGCTGTTTTATATGCTCTTTTCCCTTGAGCGCTTTCAAGAGGGCCAGATAAAGCAATTTGCTTTTCGGCCAATGCCTTCTGATGAGGGCTTCATCCGGCTTTAAGATAAAATCAAGAAAGGACTGCGAATTATTCCGGGCGGGGAATAGGTCTTCTTTTTTGGTAAAGGGAATAGCCTCAAGGTCTTTAACTGTCCTGACAGAGCGGGGATTTATTTTGTGGCGCAGGAATAACTTCTGATAATAGGGGCTGAAGGGATAAAGCCGGCGGTTAACAAAATAATGGAGTTTTCTATTCTGGAGCTCTCGCAGCTCTTTCGCGGACAGGAAACTCAGGTTTTCCCAATTATCCATAAAGCGGCAGCCCCTTAGCCAATTTTAGAAAATGCCCCTACCGGCAAAGATGCTCAATACGCTCTTGCCTTCTTTGTTTTATTTCAATATTTTTACGTTTCTCCTGGGGGGTTTTTAGAATCAGCCTGGGGACCTTGGCCGGCTTTCCCTTTTCATCCAGGGCCACCATGGTAAGATATGCCGAGCCCACGGCGAAACTTTTTCCCTCTTTGATTTTTTCCGCGCCTATCTCAACCTCTATATCCATAGAGGTCACTCCCACATTAAATACCGCGGCCCTTAAGGTCAAAAGGTCTCCCACATTGACCGGATGCTTAAAGTCAATATGGTCCATAGAAGCAACTACCACGTTCATCCTGGCGTGCTTGGTGGCCGCGACAAATGCAGCCTCGTCCACTAATTTTAAGATCGTGCCGCCATGCACAGAGCCGTAGTGATTGGCATGCACCGGCATCATTACTTCAGATAACACCGCGGCTGATTCCGCTACTGTTTTTTCCCGCATAGCTAAAGTATATCATACTTTTACCCATTGCCAATAAAATAATTCAATGTTATCATAGGGTTATGAAAATTACGGTTGCCAAAAGCGCGGGGTTCTGTTTCGGGGTAAAAAGGGCGATTGATATTGCCTTGGAAAGCGCCAAACAGCAAAAAGCTCAAGTGTATATGCTGGGAGATATTGTCCACAATGAGAATGTGGTCAGTCAGATTGAGAAATCGGGCATAAAGAAGACCGCGTATTTGCCTGACTCCGGCTCGCTTCTGATTCGCGCCCACGGAAGCGCGAAGGAAATTGAAAATAAGGCAAAAGAGCGCGGCTTAAATGTTAT
>SCPY01000219.1 GCA_004299495.1 bacterium
CTGACTGCAAAAAAGAATTGGCTGAAATTATGGTTAAATACCTTGAGCCCATCCAGGAAAAGAAAAGGGAGCTTCTTGAGGATAAAAACAAGCTCTCCGATATACTGCAGGCGGGAGAAAAAAAGGCGCAGGCGGTTGCCTCTGAAACGATGTCCCGGGTAAAGGCAGCCGTGGGCTTATAGCGTATGAGCTACAAGATAAAATTAGATATTTTTGAAGGCCCGCTGGATTTGCTTCTGTATTTGGTCAAGAAAGACCATCTTAATATCTGCGATATACCCATTGCCGAAGTTACCGAGCAGTATTTGCAGTATATAGAGCTGATGCGCCTTCTGGACCTGCATATCGCGGGAGAATTCCTGGTGATGGCCTCTACGCTTATTCATATCAAATCCAAGATGCTGCTTCCCGTCTCTGAGGCCGCGACTGAGGAATTACAGGAGGAAGAGGATCCGCGCCAGGAATTGGTGAGAAAACTGCTTGAGTATCAGCAATATAAGGAGGCTGCCGGTATCCTGCGCCAGAAAGAGCTCTCGCGGCAGAATTTGTTTACCCGCCCTCCCCAGGCCGCGGGGGAAAACGAAGAGGTTTATTTTGAGGCGAGCCTTTTTGACTTGATTTCTGCCTTCTCCAAGGCGCTTAAAGAAGTGCCCAAGGAATTATTCTACGAAGTGATTAAGGATGAATTCACCGTGGAGAAGAAGATTCATGATTTGCTTCATCTGTTCTTGAATGAGCCGGCGTTGTTATTGTCAAATCTCTTTGAGAGGGCCAAAAATAAGCTTGAGATAGTGGTGACGTTTCTGGCGATACTGGAATTAATCCGCCTTAAGGAAATAATCATAGTCCAGAGAGAGCAGTTTGGCCAGGTTGAGATAATGCGCAACCAGGAAAAGATTTCCTCCTATGCCAGAAGAGTATAAAACAGTTATATCGGGCAGTCGTAAGGGCATACCGCTTGATGTGGTAAAAGGCCTTAAGGAAACCGAAGAAGACCTGGTGCTCAATCTTTCGCTTCGCCCGGCCAAGCTCTCGGAATTTATCGGCCAAAAGGATCTGGCGGATAATCTGAAGATTGCCATTACCGCGGCAAGCCAAAGGCAGGAGCCGCTTGAGCATACCCTTTTTGACGGGCCTCCCGGGCTCGGTAAGACCTCGCTTGCCCATATTATAGCTCATGAAATGAGCGGAAAAATCACCGCAACCTCCGGCCCGGCGATAGAGCGCGCCGGAGACTTAATAGGGATACTGACTAATCTAGAGCGCGGGGATATCCTTTTTATAGACGAGATACACCGTCTTTCTAAGGTAGTGGAGGAGTTCCTCTATCCGGCAATGGAGAATTTCCAGATTGACTTTGTGATAGATAAGGGCCCTTACGCCAAGACCATAAAATTTAACCTCAAGCCCTTTACCCTCATCGGCGCCACTACCCGCCAGGGCCTCTTAAGCTCTCCCCTGCGCGGCAGATTCGGATTATTTTATCATCTGGATTTTTATAGCGACGTTGACTTAAGCCTGATCATTCAAAATTCCGCGAATGCCTTAAGCGTGGCCATTGAGCAGGATGCCGCGCGTGTTATTTCCCGGCGCGCGCGGGGAACTCCGCGGATCGCTAACCGTCTTTTGCGCAGGGCGCGGGATTACGCGCAGGTAAATAAGCTGAAGATTATCGACGTCCGGGCCGCGCG